>NZ_JADPGO010000004.1:0-165793 GCF_015668165.1 Blautia sp. 1001283B150304_161114_C9
TCTTTAAACGGACCAATTACTCCAAACAGCTGGACACCATTGTACATATAAATCACGTGATAAATTACAACAATGCAAACCGTAATCCAGCGAATATTATCCAAATATATTCTTCTTGTGTTATCCATACTTTTCCCACCTTTGCAATTATTTTTAACATATTTTAGCATAAAAAGAGTGGTCTTACGACCAACTTTCCTTAACATTTTCTACTGATTTTTGTTAAAAATCATTGCATTATGCTATACTTTCGTTTACAGCTTATTTTCATAATGTCTGTATAACGCTCCCTTAGTCATTCCAAGATTCCCTGCAATCTGACTACACTATTTATAAACCGTATGATTGGAATGATTTCATGGAATTAACAAAAAAATCCCTATAACCGATAAAAGCCGGGAAAACAATCATCTTCTCTGCATATTAGACCGGGGAATTGATGATATGGAAGCTGGTCGTGAATTGCCACTGGAAGATGCTTTTCTTGTACCCTGATAAGTCAGTATTCCTTTTTCTCCTTCCTTCAACTCTCTAAATGATTGATTATCAACATTATATGCAGCTTCCACTGGAATCAATATATAATCAGCAGCCACCAGTGCATTAATCGTTACCATCCCCAGTGACGGCATACAGTCGATCAATATATAATCATATTTATGCATTATTTACGAGGATTGCTACAATAAAATCGCCGATAACTTGAGTAAACTTCGCTGAAGATTTCAGACCTCGATTTTTACTCAACTTTTACTCATTTTGTACTCAACTAATTGCATTTTTTGACGATTTTCAGTGATGCCTGAAGATAATTTAGACTTTTTAGAAAAAATTAGAGAAAAAAAGCCCTGAAAATCTTATAATCACTTCTAAAACGTAGTGTTTATAAGACTCTCAGGGCCTATAAATACTTAAATTTAAATAGAAAATTAATCTTTACAGATTATTTACCCATCTGCTTTGCAACTTCTTCTGCAAAGTTCTCTTCTTTCTTTTCGATACCATCACCTGTCTCGTAACGTACGAAACCTTTAACAGTAATCTTAGCGCCGTTTTCTTTAGCAACCTGCTCTACATATTTAGCTACAGACTGTTTTCCGTCTTCAGCTTTAACGTATGTCTGGTCAAGAAGGCAGATTTCTTTAAGCTCTTTTTTGATACGTCCTGTGATCATTCCTTCGATAACCTTAGCCGGTTTCTGGGATTCTTTCGGATCGTTCTGGATCTGAGCCATAAGGATTTCTTTCTCATGCTCAATGTATTCTGCGCTTACTTCGCTATCGCTTGTGTACTGTGGTTTCAGAGCTGCAATCTGCATTGCTACGTTCTTAGCCATTTCTTTAACAGCATCGTTAACTACGTCTGTTTCAACGTCTACAAGAACACCGATCTTACCGCCCATATGTGTGTAGGAAGCAACGAAACCGTTCTCTTCTGTAACCTGAGCAAATCTTCTGATGTTCATGTTCTCGCCGATAACTGCGATCTGAGCTGCAAGAGCTTCTTTAACAGTCTTAGTTGTATCAAGTGCCCATGCTTCTGCAAGGAAAGCATCGATATCTGCTGCTGTTGTGTTCATAGCCTGAGCTGCTACATCTGCAACGTAGTTCTGGAATTTTTCATTCTTAGCTACGAAGTCTGTCTCAGCGTTAACTTCTACAACAACTGCTTTCTTTCCGTCTTCGGAAACTAAAGTTTTGCAAAGACCTTCTGCTGCTACACGGCTTGCTTTCTTCTGTGCTGTAGCAAGACCTTTTTCGCGAAGGAATTCTACTGCTTTATCCATATCACCTTCTGTAGCTGTAAGAGCTTTCTTACAATCCATCATTCCGGCGCCGGTCATTTCTCTTAATTCTTTTACCTGTGCTGCTGTGATAGCCATTTCATTTTCCTCCTGAATAATATTCGTAAATCGCCCGGAGGGGCTTTTCCTTTTTCAATGACAGGAAAGCCTGTCGGCTTTCCTGTACTGGTTCAAAAAATTATTCTTCTGTAGCTGCGAACTCTTCAGATTCAGCTTCGATTTCACCGTCTGCATCTGCAGTACCCTGTTTTGCTTCGATAACAGCGTCTGCCATTTTGGAAACGATTAATTTTACTGCACGGATTGCATCATCGTTACCCGGAATTACATAATCCAGTTCTTCCGGATCGCAGTTTGTATCGCAGATACCGATAAGCGGGATTCCTAATGTATGAGCTTCCTGTACGCAGATTCTTTCTTTCTTAGGATCTACGATGAAGATTGCATCCGGAAGTCTCTTCATTTCTTT
Organism: Blautia sp. 1001283B150304_161114_C9; assembly: GCF_015668165.1. Classification (NCBI taxonomy): domain Bacteria; kingdom Bacillati; phylum Bacillota; class Clostridia; order Lachnospirales; family Lachnospiraceae; genus Blautia; species Blautia sp. 1001283B150304_161114_C9. The sequence goes on from NZ_JADPGO010000004.1 coordinate 2,274, forward strand.
GATACCACCGATGTTTTTCTGTAATTTTGCAAGTTCTTTTTTCAGCTCAATAACTTCTTTCTTAGGAAGAACGTCAAATGTTCCATCAGCTTCCATAGCTTCGATTTCTTTCAGTCTTGCAATACGGCTCTGGATAGTTTTGAAGTTTGTAAGCATACCACCTAACCATCTCTCGTTTACATAGAACTGTCCGCAACGCTCTGCTTCTGTTTTGATAGCATCCTGAGCCTGTTTCTTTGTTCCTACGAATAAGATGCTTCCACCGTCTGCTACGATATCAGCGATTGCATTGTAAGCATCGTCAACCATACCTACAGACTGCTGTAAGTCGATAATGTAGATACCGTTTCTCTCTGTGTAGATGTATGGAGCCATTTTAGGGTTCCATCTTCTTGTCTGATGTCCGAAATGTACGCCTGCTTCTAAAAGCTGTTTCATTGAAATAACGCTCATGTTTGTTCTCCTTTTTGGTTAATTTCTTCCGCCCGGTTCTTTTTCCTGGGGACCCAGCCTCACACCGCAGGGCACCATCCGCGGGAATCTCCGAACGTGTATATTTTTGCACGCGCAATAGATGCGCATGACTCGCAACTTCTGTAGTATAGCATACAAAAACCCTCCATGTAAAGAGGGTTTTTTGCAAATTTTTTATTATTTTTACAGGTTTTTCAGGATCTGCCAATGCTGTCTTTCAGTTTTTTCTCTTCTTCAGCAGTCAACTGACGGCATTCTCCTTTTTTCAGGTCATCCGGCAATGTTAATACTCCCATGGAAATTCGTTTCAGATAGACCACTTTCTTTCCTACTGCTTCTGTCATTCGCTTGACCTGATGGAATTTGCCTTCTTTGATCGTAAGCTGAATTTCCGAAGACCATCCTGACGGATACTGTTCCAGTTCTGCCTCTTCCACTTTTCTGGTTCTGAGGATTTCCAGTTTCGCAGGCATAGTCGGATTTTTTTCTCCAATCTCCAGACCCTCAGCAAATCTCTGTACATCCTCTTTTGTCACGCAGCCATCTGTGACAGCATAGTAAGTTTTGTCTACATGCTTCTTCGGAGAAAGAAGTTCATGTGCCAGTGCTCCGTCATCTGTGATCAGAAGCAGGCCCTCTGTATCTTTATCCAGTCTTCCTACAGGAAACATATCTTTCCTGTCTGACGGCACCAGTTCCATCACTGTTCTGTCACGCTTATCCTCTGTTGCACTGACATAACCTGCAGGTTTGTGCAGAAGATAATAGACGAATTCCGGTGCCCTGGAAACTCTGTTTCCATCCAGAATTACTTCATCCTCTTCACTGACCTTGATCTCCGGTTTCTTTGCAGGCACACCGTTGATCCGGACTTTTCCTTTTTGAATATATTTTTTTACCTCACTTCTGGTCCCTGCTCCTGCATCTGCCAGAAACTTATCAAGACGAACTGCTTTTCCCATCACATTCTCCTGTTGATTATCATCTGCTTTCTATGGCAGATTTTTTTATATCATTCTCTTCTTTTTTCTTACACTGTACACTTTTTCGAAATGAGTAAGGCAGCACACTACGCCGGCCAGCAGAATCAGATAGATCAATATCAAAATCTGCACACCGTATTTCATGGAAAACAGATCCAGTGCATATTCTGTAATAAGCAATGACCAGATATTCGCTCCCATATGAAGCAGCATACTGCTGTAAATATTTCCACTCATTTCCAGTATCCATGCAAATGCTGTTCCAAGGATACTTGCGTATATTCCCTGCACGATATTTCCGTGATATATACCAAAGACCACTCCGGAAATCACTGCTGCCACCGGCAGCTTCATCCAGTCACGCAGACGCAGATAGATTAACCAGCGAAAGATCATTTCCTCTGCTGCCGGCGCAACGATTCCCATCCAGAAAATCATCATAAAAAGTGATTTTCCTTCTGTAATTCTGGTCATGCTCTCCTGATAGGTGCTGCTGTTGATAAATGACTGAAGTATTGCCATCAGGAAGTTTCCATATTGTGCAAATCCGGCTCCTGCCAGAAGTAAAAGAACTGTTTCCGATATAGAAAGCGGTACTTTTTTCTGCGCCGGGATCAGGCCGCTGGCAATTCTTCTGACTTTATCTCTTCGATAAAAATACAATGCCGGGATCATAGCCAGGATTCCTGTTAAGCCTGTGAGAAAAATCGTGTAATTATAGTATGTCTCTGCCGAATTTTCTGCTGTTCTTGCAAATACTGCCAACGCAGTCCCTGCAACGATCTGCGAAATCACAAAATGGATTCCTGCCGGATATCCTGCCCTCCAGATTTTAGAAACAATATTTTGTTTTCGCAGAGGGCTCAGGCGAAAAAATCTACGATTCCTTCTGCAGAATCAACGATTTTCAGAGGTTTTGCCTGTTTAAGCTCTTCTTCAGTTCCATATCCGAAAGAAACTGCAATACATTCCAGGCCAGCTTTGCGTGCTCCGTATACATCATGTTCTTTATCTCCAACCATAATAACCTGATCTCTGTGTTTGTCCATATTCAGACGTTTCAGAACATCTTCGATCACTTCTGTCTTGTTTGTTCTTCGACCATTCAATTCGCTTCCGCCGATTTCTGTGAAGTACCGGGTAAGTCCAAAATGATCCAGGATCTGTCTCACATATACTTCCGGTTTAGAGGATGCTACTGCGAGAATATATCCTTTCTTCTCCAACTGTGCCAGCATATTCTCAATTCCCGGATATACGGCATTTTCAAAGATTCCTGTCACAGAATAGCGTTCTCTGTAAATTTCCACCGCCTGTTTTGCGGTTACCTCATCAATCTGTGCATATTGCATAAACATCTCCATAAGCGGCGGTCCTATGAAAACCTTCAGTTTCTCAAGGTCCGGTTCAGGCTTTCCAATTCTCTCCAGTGCATACTGAACAGATTTCGTGATACCCTCTCCGGATTCTGTTAATGTTCCATCTAAATCAAACAAAATTACTTTGTACATAGGTTCCTCCTGTCTCAGAAAAATTGATATAATATGATAAATTATAGCATTGTTTTCCTGAAGCGTCTATGAGGAAAAAATCCAGGGATTCATTTTTATCAGCTTTCCGCCTTGAGAGATAACCAACAATTCTATTTCTTTTACATTTTCATCTTCCATATCCGGTATGATCCAGTCTCCTTCCCAATGCCAGGGACATTCTGTTTTGTTAAGCCGAAAAGAAAGAATCTGAACAGAGCCCCGGGATATTATCTGAATTCGCGGGGTATGGAAACTATCTGTATTTTGTGTGCACTGAAACTTAACAGCTTCATCTTTTACATGCGTGTATTCAACAGTATCCCCCTGGTTTTCTTTATTCTGAAACACTTTGGAATTACCTGTATTCTTGTTTTCTTTTTCTGTTTTCTTTGCTTTATTTTGTTTCTTCTTATTTTTCTTTTTTGACGGCTTAGGAGTTGGGGGCTGAGTTGATTTGGGTGTTTTTGTCGGCTTCGGATTTTTCGCAGGTTTAGGTGTTGGTACAGGTATTGATGTTGGGGTGGGTTTTTCTGATATCTTAACAGCGGATTCATTATCCGTCCGGGATGTTATCTGCATATTGTTATCTGTCTGAGGTTGAGCGTTCCATGCAGAATTATTATTCCGGGCATTATTACTCTGAACGTTATTATTCTGGACATTATTATTCTGAGAATTATTATCCCACTGAGAATTATTGTTCCATTGACTGCTGTTATTCCAGTCAGTGTTATTCTGCTGTACACCATTCCATTGCTGTATATTATCCTGTGTTCCGTTTCCTGTATCAGAATCATACTGATATCCATTGTCCTGCGTCTGATCGTTCTGTGCAGGAGTTTCTGATGTGTTGTCTCCAGTCTGCCGGTTATTTTCCCACGTATTCTCCCAACTGCTCTGATTCCACTGCCGTTCCTCATGCCATTGCCAGCTGCTGTTTTCTCCATTTCCTACATCAATATCAAAACCTCCCATCTGCATGGCAGAGATAGTCGAAGTCAGACACAGACATAAACATACAAATGTCACAATCCAGAGTCTGTTATGATTTTTCTTCACTCTTAGTCATCTCCTTTTCCCACAATCTCAGATTTCTGCTGACTGTATCGTCTAACATTGTTTCTTTCGACTTATATTCTGTCCATAGTGCCTGACCGGCTTCCTTTTGCCCGGTACGGAACAGGAACATTCCATATTCACCGTATCCGGCTCTGTAAGTTTCATCATAAAGAAGCATTTGCTCATAGTAGAATCCTGCATTTTCATAATTTTCCTGGTACTCACTGTTTACTGCCAGAATCTGTAATATCTTTCTTGACTCCTCTTTTTCAGTGCATTGTTTTTGTAATTTCCGCAGTCCGGTATCTGCCTGTTCACAAATTTTTTCCCTGTCCGCTTTACTGCCGTTTTGAAATTCTTCCTGATAATAAAGGTCTGTAATATCAGTTAGCTCTTCATAAAAATCAAATGTTTTGGAGCCGGATACCAGATCAGAACTAAACAGAAGAAAAACAGTTATTACTGCAAAAGCAATACTGCTCCCTGCCAAAACCAACATGTTTTTAATTTTACTCTGATTTTGTCTCTTCTGGATTCTGCTTAGTTTTTTCTGTACAGTCTTCATATTTTGATAACGCATTTCCGATTTCTTCATGCAGCATCTGAAAATAAGCCAGAATAATGACATGTTCCGGATGAATAACAGACAATCTGTTTTTCCACATAAGGCAGATAATGTTTTTCCAAATGTATAAATATCTGTTGCTGCATTTATCTTTCCCTCATATTGTTCCGGCGCAGCAAAACCGGCAGTGCCTGTACATACTTTATGGTGATATTTATATCCGTTTACAGCACCGCCCAGATCGATCAGATATAATCTTCCATTCTCACACAGCATCAGATTGTCAGGCTTCAGATCTCCATAATAAACCGGTGGTTTCCGACCATGAAAATAGGAGAATACATCTGAAATCTCCATTCCATATTTAACGATTTCATTTATGGAAAAATGTTTTCCGCCTCTTAAATACTCACCCAGAGATTTTCCCCTGACATATTCCATAACAAGGTAACATTTTCGGTTATCTTCTATGTAATCTATCATCTTTGGCAAAGACGGATGCGAAAGTTTCAAAAGCATACGAGCTTCACTTTTGTCGGATACCGGTATTTCTTTTACCGCCCACAAAACGCCTAGTTCCAGATCTCTGGCAAGGTAAACTTTCCCTCCGCCGCCTTTTCCAACAGGATCCAGAATACAGTAACGCCCTTTTAATACAGTCCCAGATAAATTCACCGGTTCACCTCCTGTTCAATTGTTAAAAAAAATGGAAAATATGATGAAAGAATTTCATCACGCATAGATTAGATAAATACAGAATAGCACATTTAGTTCCTTTTGAAAAGCCCCATTTACAATATATGTAAACAGGGCTTATAGCAACAAGATGATTTATTACTGAATTTTATTTTTACATTCTGTCCGGTGCAGAAAATCCAAGAAGATCGATACATGTCTCCAGAACTTTCTTAGTGAGTTTCAGCAACTGGATGAAGGAAGCTTTCTGTGCTTCGTTCTCTTCGCTGAGGATCTTTGTCTCATGATAGAAGCTGTTGAATGCATTGGATACTTCGTAAATATATGCACAGATCTTATGCGGTGCTTTTTCTTCAAAGGCGTTCTCTACGGTTGCACCAAAACCTGTCAGCTGAAGCATCAGGTTCTTCTGGCTGTCGTTTACAGGATCAAGGATTGTACCTGCTTCAAGGTTGCCGCCCTCTTCTGCAAAACGGTTCAGAATAGATTTGATACGAACGATCGTATAAAGGATATACGGACCTGTATTACCTTCAAATGATGTAAATCTGTCAATATCAAAAATGTAATCCTTGGTAGCCTGATTGGAAAGGTCACCGTATTTGATTGCGGAAAGCCCTACGATCTCTGCAGTTTCTTTCGCATCTTTATCTTTCACGCTACGATTCTCAACAATCTTGGTAAACATCTCTTCGTTGATGTCTTTAATGAGAGTTTCCAGACGCATAACGCCGCCCTCTCTTGTCTTGAACGGTTTTCCGTCTTTTCCGTTCATGGTTCCGAATCCAAGGAAAGAAAGCTTTGTATCATCTTTTACAAGCCCGGTCTTTCTTGCACAGCGGAATACCTGGATAAAGTGAAGTTCCTGACGTTTGTCTACCACATACAAGATCTCATCCGGGTTAAATAATTTCATTCGCTCTACGATTGTTGCAAGGTCTGTAGTTGTATAAAGAGAAGCTCCGTCTGATTTCAGAAGCATACATGGAGGAATCTCTTTTGTGTCGTTCTCTTCTTTTACATCTACTACAAGTGCACCCTGGTCTACATAAGCGAATCCTTTTTCTTTCATCTCCTCAACCATTCCAGGAATATATGGCTGTGCATCGGATTCCTTTTTCCAGAGATCAAAAGACACATTTAATTTGTCATAGTTGCGCTTCAGGTCTGTAACGGATACGTTCATAATATGGTTCCAGAGAGCCATGTATCCCGGTTTGCCCTGCTGAAGAAGATGAGTTGCTTCCAGAGCTTCGTTTCTGTACGCTTCATCCTCTTTGGACTTGCCGCTTGCACATGGATAGATCTCTTCCAGCTCGCTGATCGTAAATGGTGCTTCCTCCGGATACTCTCCTGTGTAAGAATCATCAAAATAAACCAGCTCCGGTTTTCTGTGTTTCAGTTCTGTAATGATCAGTCCCATCTGAAGACCCCAGTCTCCCAGATGAACATCACCGATCACTTTATGTCCTACAAAGCGACCGATTCTCTTAATACTTTCTCCGATGATTGCAGAACGAAGGTGTCCTACATGAAGAGGTTTTGCAACGTTTGGTCCACCGTAGTCGATGATGATCGTCTTCGGCTCTTTTGCTGCAGATACGGAAAGTTTCTCGTCTGCTGCCATTTCCTTTAAGTAATCTGCAAGGAATTCACCTTTTACTTTTAAATTGATAAATCCCGGTTTTACGACTTCTGCCATGGAGAAAACCTGGCTGTCTTTTAAGTATGCTACTACATCATCAGCGATCATAAACGGTGCCTTCTTGTATGCTTTGGCTCCTGCCATAGCACCGTTGCACTGAAATTCGCAAAGATCCGGTCTGTTGGATACGGTTACTTTTCCGTAGGATGGGTCGTATCCGGATTTTTCAAATGCTGCGGAAAGTTCTTCCGCCATCTGTTCCATAAGTTTCTTCATTCTTTCCTAACTCCTCAGATTGTTTTATTCTACTACCACTTTTCTTGAACATGCAACTGCAATAGCACCATGTCCGATATGGCATGCAACACTTAATGATAACGGATTCTGCACAATCTCAATTCCGGGGAATACTTCGGCAATTTCTTTCTTAAATTCCTCTGCTTCCTCCTGATTTCCTGTATAAGCAGACTGCAGGCACATTTCGCCACGTTTTACGTATTCTGCGAAGCGGTTCTCCCAGTCATTCTGCACAGCCTTGAGCATGACACGTTTTGCCTGCTTCTTGCCTCTTGTTTTGGAATATGCATCCAGCTTCTCACCCTGAATCTGAAGCACAGGTTTCAGGTTCAGAACTGTTCCGATTGCTGCTGCTGCAGGAGTAATCCTTCCGCCTTTCTTAAGGTATTTCAGAGTTTCCAGAGTAATATAGATACTGGAATCCAGCTTCTGCTCTTCCAGAACCTGTTTGATCTGTGTCGCATTTCTGCCCGCATCTCTTAATGTGAGGGCATCCAGTACAGATTGTCTCTGTGTAACAGAAATTCTCTGATTGTCTACTACATGTACTCTTCCGTCATATTCCTGAGCCAGTCCCATTGCTGTATCGCAGGATGCACTCAGTCCGCTTGACATTGGAATGTGCACTACTTCATCATACTTTTCCAGTAATGTATTCCAGAGTCCGCATACATCTGCCGGCCCCGGCTGTGAAGTAGAAATAGCCTCATCATTCTTAAGTCTCTCATAAAACTCTTCCTGTGAAAGAGTGATTCCTTCAAGATAAAGCTTCTCGTTAATATAAAAAGGCATTGGAATTACGCTGATTCCAAGTTCTCTTGCCTGGTCCTGTGTTATGCCGCTGTTACTGTCTGTGACAATGGCAATTTTTCCCATATTCATATCTCCTTTGCTTCTGATCCACTTCAGATTTTTTATGTATCAATTATCTTTTCATAAAATTACAGACTATGTTCAGTTTATCATATTTTTTTATGTATCACAATCAGGAACCGCTAATTTATTGCAAAAAAATTCCGCATAGATTGACCCATGCGGAATTTTGACTGCCTGTTTCTATTCTTTTGCGATATTTATGCCAGAATCAGTCCAGTTCCCTTACGATCTTACGTACCGGCAGAACAAATGTAGGTGATACAGATAATTCATCAATCCCCATCTGTATAAAGCGTTCTGTCAATGTAGTATCTGCTCCGAGCTCTCCGCAGATTCCTGCCCAGATTCCCTCTTTATGTGCATTATCAATGACCATCTGGATCATACGAAGTACAGCTTCATGATGAGAATCATAAATATTATCCAGTTTTGCATTCTGACGGTCGATTGCCAGTGTATACTGTGTTAAATCGTTAGTTCCGATGCTGAAGAAATCAACTTCTTTTGCAAGAAGATCACTGATCATAACTGCAGCCGGTGTCTCGATCATTACACCCTGCTCTACGTCATCTTTAAACGGAATGCCCTGCTCTGTCAGCTCTTTCTTAACCTCTGCAACAATAGCCTTGATCTGTTTTACTTCTGTTACAGAGATGATCATCGGATACATAATGGAGATATTTCCGAACATACTTGCTCTGAACAGTGCACGAAGCTGTGTCTTAAATACTTCCGGTCTGTCCAGGCAGATACGGATTGCACGATAACCCATTGCCGGATTCTCTTCGTGTGCCATATCAAAGTAATCAATCTGCTTGTCTGCGCCGATATCCAGTGTACGGATGATTACTTTCTTTCCTGCCATATTCTGTGCTACTGCTTTATAAATCTGGAACTGCTCTTCCTCTGTCGGATAATTATCTTTTTCCAGATAAATGAATTCACTTCTGAAAAGACCAATACCTTCTGCATCATTAGCCAGTACACTGGCTACATCGCCTGTGCTTCCGATGTTTGCGTACAGATGAATCTTATGTCCACTCTTTGTCTCTGTAGTTTTGCCTTTTAATTCTTTGAGCATTGCTCTCTGGCGCAACTCCTCGTCTTTCTGATCCTGATATTTCTTCAGGGTATCTGCATCCGGTTCCACAATAAGAGAACCGGTCTTACCGTCTACAACTGCCATTTTCCCATCCATGCTGTCATCATATTCAATATTGATCAGCGCCGGGATATTCATAGTTCTTGCAAGGATTGCTGTATGGGAATTGGAAGAACCTTTCCTTGTAACAAATGCAAGAACTTTGCTCTTGTCCATCTGTACAGTTTCACTTGGAGCCAGATCCTCAGCAACGATAATAGATGGTTCTGCAGCATCCATATCTCCCTCATCGTGTCCTGATAATACACGTACCAGACGATCTGAAATATCCTTTACATCTGCCGCTCTTGCTTTCATGTAGTCATCATCCATCTGCGCAAACATGTCTGCAAAATTATCACCTGTTGTTGCTACTGCATACTCTGCATTTACATTCTCCGTACGGATAATGTTATCAATAGAATCCAGATAGTCCTCATCATCCAACATCATCTGATGCACTTCAAAAATAGCAGCACCTGATTCTCCTACTTCCCGGAGTGCCTTATCATACAGTTTCTGAAGCTGTTCAACTGCTTTCTCTTTTGCTTCCTGCACACGTGTGATCTCTGCCTCCGGATTTTCTACCTTCGTACGCTTTACACTTGTGTCTGCTTTCTGCAAAATAGAAATCTTTCCAATTGCGATTCCTGAAAATACGGACTTACCTTCTAATACTCTCATTACTCCAATTCTCCTTATTAAAGATTATGGCATAACTGTCTGACATCTTCACAGTTACAGATTATTTTTCAAAAACTCTCTCATTACTTCGGCATCTGCCTCTTCATTCTCGCCTTCCACATGTACTGTTATCTGATCTCCCTGTTTTACTGCAAGATTCATAACACAGAACATCCGCTTCGCATCACCACTGTCTGTTCCTTTAAAAATAGTGATATTGCTCGTAAGCTTTCCGGCTTCCTGCACAAGAAGCAGTCCGGGCCTTGCATGTATTCCAAATTTATCTTTGATGATATAGGTAAATGATACCATCCGCGAACTTCCTCCTGTATAAATAATTCTTTTTGAGATACTTCATTATAGCACAACCTGTATTTGTACTTCCATATTTTTTTATTTTTTGTACAAATTTTAGCACATTTCTTGACATCTATACAGATTTGATTGTTTTTCTGTTTAAAATCCACAGAAAAATGGTTATTGTTCACTTCGTTTTCAATAACACGCTTTGCAAGATATTACCAGTAAACAGTAACTAAAAATGTTACAGAAAAACAGACTCAATATACAAAGGTATTGTACATCAAGTCTGTTTTATCTGTGCAGTGTTTATTCACTTCTCAACGCATCAATAGGATTTAAATTTGCTGCTTTCACAGAAGGAAGCAGTCCAAATACCACGCCTATCACTGTAGAAAACAATACTGCAATCACAATTGATGGCACACTGATCGCAGTAGGCGAACCGGTAACCTTTCCCACCACTTTCGACAGCCCGATTCCTGTTATTACTCCGATAATACCGCCAATACTGGTAAGTACGGAAGCCTCTGTCAGAAACTGTCCCAGAATAGTCTTCTTACGTGCCCCGATAGCCTTTTTCAGACCAATCTCTTTGGTACGCTCCGTAACAGAAACCAACATGATATTCATGACACCAATACCACCCACAAGGAGAGAAATACTTGCAATCCAGATCAGCTGATTATTTGTACTCTCACTGAGCTTCTGCATATTCTTAACCTGCTCCATGATATCTTCAGCTTTGTATTTCATGGTTGTATTTCCACCTGTATTCAGGGCTGCAATTAAATTATTCAGCGCATCTGCTGCTGCATTTCCCACCGTACTCATAGTATCTGTGCTGTCTGCTTTCACAATTACATTCTGAGGAACATCAAATTTAAAGGAAATCGGCCAGCAACTGTCCGGAATCATCACACTTCCAACGATTGACTGATAATAAGTGTAATATTCGTCAATACTGTTGATCGTCGGCTGATAATTCTCATCCTGCCGGATCACTCCCACAATCGTATATGGTTCCTGATTAATCTCCACAGTCTGCCCTACCGGGTTCTGTGACGGGAACAGATTCTGTGCCGCATTATCATCGATCAGCGCAACTTTATTGTAATTTTTGTAGTCATCCTTTACAAATCCCCGTCCTGACTGAATCACATATCCGCAGGTAGCCAGATAGTTCACATCAATCCCGTAAACACTTCCGCCTTCCAGACTGTTATTGTTATTATAAATAGATGCGCTGGTACTGTTATAATAAAAAGTTGCATTCTCAACATGGTCCAGATCTTTCACTTCTTCTTTTACATCATCTGTCAGAATCGGTGCTTTTGAAGAATTTCCATATTCCGCATCATATTGATTATCTCCATCATACAGATAAATATTTACTGTATTGGAACCTGCACCTATCAGGTCTTCCTTAATCTGCTCACTGGTTCCCTTGATGGTAGAAACAATTGCAATGATAGACGCAATACCAATAATGATACCCAGCATAGTCAGGAAGGATCTCATCATATGTGACCATATTCCCTGAAAAGCCAGGCGTATATTTTCAAGCATAAAATGTCTCCTTTCTCAATTAATATCCATACATCTGATCCAGAGTAACTTCTTTTGTCTTTGCGCCCTCTTTCACATCTTTTCCATAAGGAAATGCAATCAGATCATCTTCACTGAGCCCACCTTTGACAATCACACTGTAACCGCTGTCCACAGTTGCACCTGCAGAAATCTCCTGTTTCTTCAGGATACCATTATCATCTTTATACACATAGTTTTTATTATTATCATTTCTGACAAAAGCCTTCTGGATAACCATACTGTTCTCTGTAGCAGATGCTTCATAATTGACAGTAACCCAGTCCTGATCTTCCAGCTGAAGTGTCTTGTCACTTACCACTGCTGTAAATGCATAATAAGACACATTTGGATTGCTGCTGCCATAGAAGCTGTTTCCGGTTACAGGATACTCTGAGACATCCATAACTTCTGCTTCAAAAGATCCACTGGTATAACTTGTGCAATCAAGTTTTGTGCCTTCTTTGATATCATCCAGCATCAGTTCACTGACAGAACCGATCACATAAAAACCATCACTGCTCTTTACTTTAATCAGGGCTTTCCCTTCCGTTGTCTCACCACCTCCGGAATTTCCCACATAAGTAACCGTACCATCCAATTTTGCACTGATAAGCTTTTTATTCGCTTTCTTTTCCAACTGTGATATTTTGATATCGCTTTCCTGAAGGTCCAGTTTCAGGCTGGCAATCTTACTCTTCTGATACTTGATGGCATCTGCTCTGGAAACAGGAGTTCCGGTAGGTTCATCATCACCACCGTCCGGATTATCATCGCCTCCATCATCCGGATTCTCGTCGTATTTATCTGCATCTGACAGTGTGAATTCCACTTCTGCAAATTCATACACCGGTTTCTCCAGAAGACTTCCGTTTACCAGATAATAACCTGTACAGGATGTTTTCAGATTATCATAATCTTCTATGGTATCATTCTGATGAAACTCCAGACGGTACCAGTAACCTCCCTGATGAACAATTTTTGTTCCATCAGAACTGTATCCTGCAAGTTTATTAAAAAATGATCCCATCACAGTAACTTTCTCTTTTGCACTGCTGCACAGATATACATATGGATCATCCTCTGTGCCACTGCCAGTAAACGGAACGGAATCTGCATCCAGTTTTTGATAAAACGGCTCGTCACCATCTGTGATATTCGGATCACCTTTTCGGTAATAAGGATCAAAATATGTGGTACGATCATCCAGTGTTGGCGTTGGCGTTGGTGATAATTCCGGTGTATCATTTTTTCCTGAATTAAAATCATCCTTCTCTCCGTCACTGAATCCATTCGCTGAGGGATCCGAATATACCGGAGTATCATTATCCGCAGATGTTCCGTCTGATGAACCGCCTGTATTTCCGGTATCTGTTGAAGCATCATCTCCCGGTAAATCTGCCTTGGATGAAGAATTGTCTGAGCCCGCATTATCCACTGCATCTCCATCTGTAAAAGCAGATAACAAAAACGGATGCATGGCTGCTGCCAGATAATTACCGGACATATCTGTTGCGGATGACAAAGTATCATCCGGTGTCATATCATCATCACCTGTATCATTATTAGTGCTTCCTGTTGTTGAATTCAGGTCATCGGCATCTGTACCCGCATCTGTTTCCTCTACAGGCCCGCCATTCTGAAGGCTGTTCAGTCTGTTCACTGCTTTATTTAAATCCTGCTCCAATTTCTGTTTTTTCAGCTTTGCTATATTCAGTTCCATTTCCACCAGAGTAGTATCAAAAGAAACCAGATGATCCCCTTTTTTTACGGCATCTCCCTTTGTCACATAAATCTGATCAATGATCAGGTCTTTATCACCGTTTACTGTCTGTGTTGCACTGGATGTAATGGTTCCGTCAAGCGTGGTGGAAGGTGTATAAAATTCCTGCAGTAATCCGCTCACAGGAGTAACCGCCACTGTTTTCTGGCTGTTTTTCTTCAGCTGCATCAATCCCGCTGTAATTCCGCTTCCTGCGATTACCACCACAAGCACTCCTGCGAGGATTTTCTTTACTTTGCCCATGAAGATCACCTCTTTTCCTGAAGGATACCATCTTTGATCGTAACCACCCTTTTCGCATGTGCAGCAATATCCGCATCATGGGTGATCATCAATACAGATACCCCCTCATCATTCAGCCTCTGGAAAAGTTCCATAACCTGCGCACCTGATTTACTGTCAAGAGCACCTGTAGGTTCATCTGCAAGAAGAAGTTTCGGGTTATTGACGATCGCCCTGGCAATGGCAACCCTCTGCATCTGACCTCCTGAAAGCTGATTTGGCTTAAAATCCACTCTGTCCGCCAGGCCCACTCTGTCAAGTGCCTTCAGAGCGCGTTCTCTTCTCTCCTTCTTAGGTACTCTCGCATAATTTAATGGCATCTCAACATTTGCCAGAGCACTCTGCTTAGGGAGAAGATGAAAGCTCTGAAAAACAAACCCTATCTTATTCAGCCGGATATCCGACATTTCATTCTCCGAACACGCCTTAATATCCACGCCATCCAGAAAGAAAGTTCCCTCTGTCTGTTTGTCCAGACATCCGATAATGTTCATCAAAGTAGTTTTTCCCGAACCGGACGGTCCCATGATTGCGACATATTCTCCCTCTTCCATAGAAAAGTCTACATTTTTTAACACTGGAACCTTCATTTTCCCCTGCTGATATTCTTTATATATGCCTTTCAATTCCAGTATCATTCGATTCCCTCCACATTGCCGTCTGCACTCATACCAGGTGCTTCATCAATTGGCACAAGTTCTTCATTCGGATCGATCATATCTTCTGAACTGTCATCTGCTGTGTCTGCGGAATCTTCCTCCATATCCGGCTCTGTAAAGCTGTCTGCGCCGGATTCCATATCTGTGGAATCAATCTGTGCGTCATCCATATTTCCATAATCAGCATCCATATCAGTAATACCGTCTGCTCCTCCGCTCATCGTCTGCGCAAGATCTCCTACTTCTGTCTTCTCACCCTCTTCCAGAGAATCTGTCGGAAATGCAATCGCATCTTTCTTTGTCAGACCGTCAACAATCTCATATTCTCCAAGACTGTCATCATGTTTTCCGAGAGTCACATATCGTTTTTCCAGTCGATTTTTGTCATTCGCTGCCCAGACATATGGTTCATTGGTATCTGTATCCAGAATATAATAATCGCTGAGCCACAGACCATCTTTTTTATCATCCTGTCCCATATCACGCTCTATATATACATGCTGTCCAAGCATAAGATCCTCTGACGAATCCAGTTCCACATAAAAAGGATAGGACGTAGAAGAAGTCTGATCATCTGAACCGGTGCTGGACATTCCCATATTCATATCACTGCTGTCGCTGTCCGAAGTTCCGTTATTCATATCAATGGAACCCATGGTTCCTTTCCAGGTTTTACTGCTGTCCACTCTGGATCTGATGATCACAGACTCTCCCGGCACAACAGAATCTCTGTTCTGTTCATTGACCTTACCTTTTACTCTGTAAGCACCTGTACTGAGAATCGTGATAAATGCAGAGCTGTCTGAACCATCATCATTTGATGACATACTGTCCATTGTACTGCTGTCATCCACAGAATCACCGTCATCACTTGTCATCTTTGATGTATCAATTTTCTGGATCACACCATCTATTTCACTTCTCACTTCTGTATTCTGTGTGGCACTCTGCAGCTTGTCAATCTCAGCCTGTTTACTCTTCTGGCTGTATTCATTTTTCTTAAGATTCATCTTATTTGTTTCAATTTCAATTGTATAAGAAAGCTGATCATCTGCCTTTGCTTTTTTCTTTTCCGCTTCAAGGGTGGAAATCTGTTCTGTCAGGCTGATCTGTTCATTTTTCAGTCTGTCCAGGTCAAGCTGTGCCTGTTTCAGGTCATCTTCAATACTGCTGAGATCATATTCAAATAGAAGTTGTCCTGCCTTGACTTCTTCCCCTGTCTTTACCTCTACTTCCTTTACTTTACGTCCACTTTCTATTTTTACGTTTACAGTTTTCTGCGGTTCTACCACACCTGCAAAACGATTGACTGCAGCCGTTTCCGTTCCGCTGATCACACTGACCTTAGATACATATACGATTGAATCTCCGGTTTTTCCCTGAGTGTTTCCGTAAAAGTGATACCAGACACCGGTTCCGATACCACCTGCTGCGATCAGGATTCCCAAAACGATAATAATACGCTTCTTCATAAGTTGCCTCCTTGATATTATCACCTTGTTCAGGCTAACATCTATTATACACTACTGCTTTTTTATATCATTATTATTCACTTTCCTATCATAGCAGATTCTGCCTTAAAATAAAAGCTTTGTAATCAAATGGCAACATTTTTCACAATTTTTTCACGTTTTTTTTATGAATTTCGTTCATCTTTTTCACTTTTTTGACAGTCAGTACAAAATCTGTTAAAATAAACAGAAAAGTAACTGTCAAACAGTTGCACAGAAAGCACTGTGAAAGGAAAGAACACGTATGAATATAAACAAACACCTGATTCTTCTTTTCTCTGTCTTATTTTTTCTTTTTGCTGTATCTGTAAGTAGCGGCTGTTTCCGCAAAAATGAGTCAGATGTAAAGAGTGTAGTCAGAAATGAACTGGATCAGTTAAAAAATCTCGATTCAGAAACTACGCAAAAATACATACCCTATACAGAGCTGTTCCCCGATGCCACAGAGAATACTGATTTAACTGATGAAATCAATGAAACCTTTTCTCTCTTTTTCCGGAAATTTAATTACAAAATTTCGGATGTCATCGTCGGCACAGCCAATCATTCTGCCACTGTTTCTGTCAAACTGACCACAATCGATTCCAAAGTTCTTGCCAGAGATTTTAAAGCAGAACTTCTCCGGACACAGATCACAGAGTCAGCCCAGGCACAAAAAGGAAATATCAAAGATTCTTCCAGATCTCTTGAGGCTCATTATCTGATCCTGAATCATCTTTTAAACACAAATGACTATGATACAGCTGAGACAGACTGTAACATACAGCTTGTCAATACAGGCAATGATAAAAAGGAAAAATGGAAGATCCAGCGTACCAATTCTCTGGAAGATGACCTTGTCGGCGGTCTTATAGCTGATCTGGCAGATCCGGATATCCTTTCACCGGAAGATACCCTGACCGTCTATCTTGACACTCTACAGAAACTGGATTTGAAAGAAATGACATCTTATCTGGGTGTAGTAAATATCATGAATACATCCGATACTGCAAAAAATTCCATTGCCTCAGCACTTGCCGAACAGATTCATAAAAATTTTAATTATGTCATTAAATCCAGCAGTGAAAATGGATACAATGCCACTGTTACAACTGAAATTACAACCTTTGACAGTGATTCGATCCTGGCTGATTATCAGGAAAAGCTTGATAAATATCTGGCTTCTGCTGACGCAGTTATCGATGGCTCCCAGAAACGATACGAGAAATCTTTCGAAATTCTTCTGAACAGCATCAATGATAATACCGTTACTACCGTCAATGATGTAGATTTTGTTCTAATCAATGATGGGGTATCCTGGAAACTTCAGGATGAGGGAAATACTTTGGGAAATGCTATTTTCGGTACTTTGACAGATTCTCCTCTCGAGACTTCTGATTCTGAGGATGAAAATATTTCTGCCGATACAGATAAGCAGACAGATGATAATACTTCTACTGAAAGCAGTTCCAATTAACGATTAGTCAATCGGATATTCGCAATCCGCTTCCGCTACTTGCTCATAACCAAATAACTGCTTCGCAGTTTGGTTAAACAACTAAAAAGGCCACCATATCACAGAAATGTTCCTTTCCCGAATCATTCTATGATATGGTGGTCTTTTTAATCTTTGTCTTATTCTTTTTACATCCCCGTTATAATTTTGATAAACAGTAAAACCAGAACGATCAGAATAATCGGTCTTACGATTTTATTTCCATTTTTCATTACCATTCCAGATCCTACATAATGCCCTGCAATGGAAAAAACAGAAGCTGCAAGTCCAAGATATATGACAATCTTTCCACTAAATAAAAAAACAACTAATGCCATTATATTAGAAGAAAGATTTGCAAGTTTCATAGTTCCGGAAGCTTTCGCTACGGGAAGTTTTGCTACTCCTGTATATAAAATAAGCAGAAACGTACCAGTTCCCGGCCCATAAAAGCCATCGTAGCAGCCAACAGCCAGAGAACACACCGCACACAAAATCCACTGTTTCTTTCTGGAAATCTCTACATTGCTGTTATCATCCAGATTTTTCTTCTTCATTACATAAAACGCAACAATAGGAAGTACTGGAATCAGCATCCATTTTAATATCTTGTCACTGGCAAGAAGCGCAATATGAGCGCCTGCAAAAGAACCGACAAGAGCCATGGAAATACATGGCAGCGCAACTCCCCAGTCTACAAATTTATTCTTACATAAACGTGCTGTTGAAATCGCTGTCCCAGTTGCCGAGGATAATTTATTCGTTGCTATCGCATTGTGCATCGGAACCCCTGCAAGCAGATACGCAGGCAGGGAGATCAAACCACCCCCGCCTGCGATAGAATCAACTAATCCTGCAAGGAATACCAACGGGCATACAATCAAAAACGTCTGAATTGTAAGCTCCATCCTTATTCAGTTACTTCCTCCGGTCTTACTTCCAGTTCCAGTTCTTTTAACTGCTCCTCGCTTACGCGGCTCGGAGACTGAGTCATCAGACAGGAAGCATCTTTAACCTTCGGGAATGCGATTACGTCACGGATGCTGTCAACTTTCGCCATAAGCATTACCAGACGGTCAAGTCCGTATGCCAGTCCGGCGTGAGGCGGAACTCCATATTTGAATGCGTCCAGAAGGAATCCGAACTGCTCGTGAGCAGCTTCTTTTGTGAATCCAAGTGCTTCAAACATTCTCTCCTGAATATCATCCTGATGGATTCTGACACTTCCTCCACCAATTTCATTACCGTTTAATACGATATCATATGCTTTTGCACGAACTTTTCCAGGATCTGTATCCAGAAGTGGAAGGTCCTCTTCCATAAGCATGGTAAATGGATGATGCATTGCTGTGAAACGATTCTCTTCTTCACTCCATTCAAGAAGCGGGAACTCTGTTACCCATACGAAACGATACTCATTCTTATCAAGAAGATCCATCTGCTTTGCAAGTTCCAGACGAAGTGCGCCAAGTACATCATAAACCAGTTTCTTCTTATCTGCTGCAAACAGAAGTAAGTCTCCTGCTTTACCATCCATAGCTGCTACCAGAGCATCCATCTCTTCATCTGTCATGAATTTAGCAAAAGAAGATTTTCTTGTGCCATCTTCAGCGATTGCAATGTATGCAAGGCCTTTTGCACCGTAACCTTTGGCAAACTCAACCAGTTTGTCAATTTTCTTACGTGGCATAGCGCCCTGTCCTTCTGCATTGATACCACGAACACTGCCGCCATTTTCCAACGCAGAAGTAAACACGCTGAATCCACAGTTTTTAACTACATCACTTACATCATGAAGTTCCATTCCGAAACGCATATCCGGTTTATCAGAACCAAATCTGTCCATAGCTTCCTGCCATGTGATACGCTGGATTGGAAGTTTTACATCAATATCAAGTACTTCCTTGAACAGATAAGCAAGGAATCTCTCATTTACATCAATTACGTCATCAACATCTACAAAAGAGAGTTCCATATCGATCTGGGTAAATTCCGGCTGTCTGTCCGCACGAAGGTCTTCGTCACGGAAACATCTTGCAATCTGGATATAACGGTCATAACCAGAGCACATCAGAAGCTGTTTGTACAGCTGCGGAGACTGTGGCAGACCATAGAAATGTCCCGGATGAACACGAGACGGTACCAGATAATCTCTTGCACCTTCCGGTGTACTCTTACCAAGCATCGGAGTTTCAATTTCAAGGAATCCTTCTTTTGCGAAGAACTGTCTTGTAAGCATCATGACTTTGCTCTTAAGCATAATATTCTTCTGAAGGTCAGGTCTTCTTAAGTCAAGATAACGATATTTCAGACGGATTTCATCTTTTGTCTTGCTGTTCTCTTCAATTGGGAACGGAGGTACCTCTGCTTCAGACAGAACACGAAGGGATTTTACGCGAAGCTCAATTTCACCTGTTGCAAGATTCTTGTTAACAGCGCCGCCTCTTTCTTCTACCACACCGGTAACAGCGATTACGAATTCACTTCTCAGCTTACCTGCTTTTGCAAAACCTTCTTCATCAATGCTGCCATTCTCAAAAATCAGCTGCATGATACCAGAACGGTCTCTTAAATCTACGAAAATAATTCCGCCTTTATCGCGGGCTTTCTGAACCCATCCCATAAGGACAACTTCTTTGCCGATCATTTCCTTTGTTACTTCTGCACATCGGCATGTTCTGTGCAGTCCCTGCATACTTTCAGCCATGTTTCTTTCCTCTTTTCATGCTTTCTATATTATAAGAATTGTTGTAACTATCCGGCAGTCTGCTATCTCGCAATGTTGCTGAACAGTTACGAATTATTACATTCTGTCTTTAAAGAATTCTACAAACTCTGTATAGCCCTCTGCTGTCATCTGATCTTTCTGGAATTTCTTATTCTTCTTCATAATAGAAATATTGATCTGTGTTCCGGCATTACGCTCTTCCTGAGCCTGTTTCAGAATCGTCAGCATCTTGTCTGCCGGCATATTCTTCTCGATAAGATATGCTTTCTTACCATTCTTTGTCGGGATTTCATAATTTCTCTCAAGAAGAAGCATTACGATTCTCTCGAATCCAATTGAAAATCCGCAGGCAGATGTATTGTTTCCTGTAAATTTACCGATCATCTCATCATAGCGTCCACCGCCGCCTACGCTGCCGCCAAACTCATCCATAGAGATTTCAAAAATCGGTCCTGTATAATAAGACATTCCACGTACCAAAGTCGGATCGAAAGACATCTTAAAATCTGCTGTCTTAACAGAATCTACAGTAGAAATGATTGTTTCAAGGTCCTCGGCAACCTTAGGATCCAGAACATCTTTTAATTTCTCCTTGCAATAACGGACACCCTCAATGTCAGAAGTGATCTCTTTGAAAAGTCCAAGATAAGTATCAATGCTCTCTTTTGCAAATCCTTCCTTCTCCAGTTCTTCTGCAACACCTTCCAGACCAATCTTGTCCATCTTGTCCAGAATGATAAACACAGTGTCAAAGCTTTCCTGTGGGAATCCGCTGTACTGCGCCATCGCTTTTAAGATTTTTCTGTCATTGATGCGAATCGTAAAGTTGTGGAAATCCAGCTTTCCGAGCAACGTTGTGGTAGCAAGAACCAGTTCGATCTCAGCCAGATAAGTAGGCTCACCCAGAATATCAATATCACACTGCATAAACTGACGGAAACGTCCTCTCTGCGGTCTGTCTGCTCTCCACACATTACCCATCTGAAGTGCCTTAAAAGGAGCCGGAAGCTCATTTGCGTTGTTGGAATAATATCTGGAAAGCGGCACAGTCAGATCGTAGCGAAGTCCGGAGTCAACCAGATCACTTTCTTTCTCTGCTTCCGCAAGTTTCAGTTTCTCCCCACGTTTCAGGATCTTGAAAATAAGTTTCTCATTCTCTCCGCCCTGTTTACTGGAAAGATTTTCAATATGTTCCACACATGGTGTCTCTATAGATGAAAAGCCAAATGTTCCGTATGTTTCACGAATCATGTTCATCACATAATTACGGATTTCCATCTCTTTTGGTAAAATGTCCTTCATACCGGTTACCGGTTTCTTCTTTAATGCCATGTTGTCCTCCTCTTTTATAAAAATTCTGCCCGTCTCCATTATGAACCACTCTCTGAAACGCAAGAAAAACCTGCATATCAAAATTTTTTACTTCATCAATCATCAACTCCATAACTGAAGAAATATCAAATCCTCTTCTGTATGGTCTGTCAGAGATCAATGCTGCATATACATCGCAGACTCTGAGTATCCGGGCACCTATGGGTATGTCATCACCTGCTTTATTGGACGGATATCCACTGCCATCATAATTCTCATGATGGTACAGGATACTCTCCAATACAAAATCCGAATATCCCTGCCCTTTAAGTTCCTCATATCCCAATGTAGAATGCATCCGGACATACTTCAGTTCCTCGATCACCAGAGGATCCTGCTCCTGTCCGTTAATATAACTTGTCAGCTTCAGCTTTCCTATATCATGGAGCATTCCTGCTATTGCAAGCTCATAGCACTGTTCATGCGGCAGTCCCATCTCCTCTGCAACCGCATAAGCCAGATTACTTACCAACATTCCATGATGCAGTTCAGAAGCAAGGTCAAATTCCAGGATCCTCTGCTGTGAACCTGCCGCTGTCTTTTGTACTGTGTCCAAAATGTTACCTCCACATCCTACAGCCAGGTAGCTATTGCTGTCCGTTTTCTCTCGATCATCTCATCAATGCGGGAAATATAATTAGAAACGTCTTTTACATTCTCCACACGTTCAATTCTCTGTCCATGGTCAAAGACCAGCTTGGAAGAACCGCCTGCCCCCAGTGCGATGATAGGCTGTTTTTCCTCCATAATCAGTATATTGTAAATTCCCGCTTTGTCAACCTTTGCATAGCCAACATTTTCAAAATTTCCCTTCATATTCTTCTGTCTGTACAGATAATAAGGACCCATTCCCATTTCATACGCAGTTTTCATGGTCAGATCCATAATTTCCTGATTATTCTCAAAAGACATTTCCTGATATTTCTCTTTAAAAGTATTCAGCCTTGCTGCACGTTTCACTGCCAGTGAATGTACGGTAATACTGTCCGGTGCCAGTTCACGAACCTGTTCAAGAGTCCGCTCTACCATGTGAATATCCTCACCCGGAAGACCTACGATCAGATCCATGTTAATGTTATCGTATCCCAGCTCTCGTGCCAGATGAAACGCTTCTTTTGTCTGCTCCACAGTATGTCTGCGGCCGATAATATCCAGGGTTTCCTGATTCATAGTCTGTGGATTTACGGAAATTCTTGTTACCGGATACTCCCTGATCGCCATCAGTTTTTCATGTGTGATACTGTCCGGTCTGCCGGCTTCCACAGTAAACTCTGCCAGTCCTTCATAGCCAAAAGCTTCTCCCACTGTATCCAGGAGCTTACGGATCTGATGTGGAAGCAGTGTAGTCGGGGTACCGCCGCCAATATAGATGGTGTCCAGTTTTCTTCCCTTCATCATAAGAGCAGTCTCTCTTACCTCCCGGCAGAGAGCTTCCACATATTCATCTGTTCTCTTCTCCCACACTTTCAGCGGATAGGAGCTGAAGGAACAATACAGACAGATACTTGGGCAAAACGGGATTCCAATATAAAGGCTATATCCATTTTCATAGTCAATATCCTTCAGAATCTCTCTTTCCCTGTTTGCAATAGTGATGGCAAGCGCTGTTTTCTGCGGGCTTACCAGATATCTCTCACGCATCTCCCGGGCTGCTTCCGTATTTTTCATTCCGGATTCGATCATTCCCATTGCCAGTTTGGCAGGACGTATTCCTGTCAGATTTCCCCATGGAAGAGTTCTGCCCGTCAGTTTTACCAACAACTGATACAGAGCATATTTGATATTATCTTTATTCTCTTTTCTCAGAGCATGAGCATCCTGTATTCCACAGCCTGCATTCTCTTTAGAAAGTATGTCTGCGGAAATTACCCCTTTTTGCTCTGTTTCCTGTTTCGACAGATTCTCTGTCCTTTCGTATTTTATGATATAACTGTCATTATCCTGTTCCACACTGAAGCGGAGGTCATACTCTGCTTCAGCATTTTCATAAAGAGTATGTATCTCCGCTTCGGGATAAAACGCTTTGATCAGTTCATAAACATCATGTTCAAAATCTCTGTTCTCAAACAGAATGCCTATTTTACACAAATGGATTATACCTCTTTTCATAACCAATAGTGGTAGATGCATCATGTCCGGGGAAAACCTCGGTCTCTTCAGGAAGCGAATCTACCAGTTTATGGAGACTTCTCACGATTTCTGCTGTACTTCCACCCGGAAAATCCGTTCTTCCAACAGAGCCATAGAACACTGTATCACCGCTGAACAATACACCTTCATCTTTCAGATAATAACAGCAGCTTCCTTTGGTATGTCCCGGTGTATGGATCATCTGAACGGAAAATCCCGCCAGTCTGATAACATCCAGATCCTCCAGAAATACATCCGGCACAATAGAACATCCCTGTCCATAATGTACAGTCATATTGATCGAAGGTTCGCGGAGCATCTCCTCTTCCTGACGACAGGCATAAATCGAAATATTATATTTCTCCTTTACTGCCTGTGCAGCCAGAATGTGGTCAAAATGTCCATGGGTAAGAAGAATCGCCACCGGTTTTCCATTCATCCGGGAAATCTTCATTTCAATCTTCTCCGGACAATCTGCGGGATCAACAATGATCAGTTCTCCGGTTTCTATATTCTTAAGGAGATAGCAATTTGTATATACAGGTCCTAATATACATTTCTGTAATTCTAAATTCTTCATGTTATTCCTTTCTGTCAATCTGCAGCAGTTCCATAAAATAATGTTCCAGCAGATTTTTCCATGATCAGCCTGTAGTTCTCTCTACGTCAATGACACTCTCTACCTGACGGATCTTCTCGATCAGGGAACGCAGTTCCTCTTTGCTTCCAATCTCAAAACTCATGGAAATAGTTGCCTTCTCCTGCTTGCTTGTACGGCTGTTGATACTTCGCAGGTCGATCTTACGTTCTGTAAATATTTTAGAAAGATCCACAAGAAGCCCTGTACGGTTATTTGCATAAACCTGAATCTCAGCCATATACTTCTCTTTTTCCTTGGTATCAGGCTGCTGCCACTCTGCCTCAATCAGTCGTGTCCTGTCTGTCTCAGACATATTCAGCACATTGACACAATCTGTACGATGAATTGTGATTCCACGTCCTCTTGTAACAAAGCCTACAATCTCATCACCCGGGATTGGATTACAGCACTTGGAAAAACGGACTGCCACATCATGGATTCCTTTTACCACAATGCCGCTCTTACTCTTGGCAATGTGAAGCTTTTCCTGTGTCTCAGAAGCAGCCTCAAGAACCTGCTCGTCTGTCAGATTCTTCTTATTTTCCTTATCATATGCCTCCACCAGCTTATTGAAAACCTGACCTTCTTTCAATCCGCCATGACCAATTGCAGCAAGTACTGAATCCCAGTCCCTGAAACCATATTTACGCAAAACAGCTTCCAGATACTGGTTTTTTGTATAATTTGCAATCTTAAATCCCTTTGCGCGCGCATACTGCGCAAGCATCTCCTTACCTTTAAGAATATTATCTTCTTTTAATTCCTTCTTGAACCACTGGTTAATCTTGTTCTTTGCCTGAGTACTCTTAACCAGTTTCAGCCAGTCGCGGCTTGGTCCCTGAGAATTCTGGGAAGTAATAATCTCAATACGGTCACCGTTTTTGATCTCATATTCAATAGGAACCAGCTTACCGTTAACTCTGGCACCTACCATCTTATTTCCGACTGCACTGTGAACACTGTATGCAAAATCCACCGGTGTAGAACCACTTGGAAGTGTTTTAACATCTCCCTGTGGAGTAAAACAGTAAACACTGTCCGCAAAAAGATCCAGGTCATTCTTCAGAAGACTCATGAATTCTTTGTTATCAGACATGTCTCTCTGCCATTCCAGAATCTGACGCAGCCAGTTCAGTTTCTCTTCCTCACTCTTACCTACAGGAGCTTTTCCGTCAGACGACTCCTTATATTTCCAGTGTGCAGCGATACCATATTCTGCAGTTCTGTGCATTTCATAAGTACGGATCTGGATTTCAAAGGGCTGTCCGTTAGGTCCGATCAATGTGGTATGCAATGACTGATACATATTGGGTTTCGGCATGGCAATATAATCTTTAAACCGTCCCGGAATCGGCTTATACATCTCATGGATCACACCAAGGGCAGCATAACAATCCTTCACTGTATCTACAAGAATACGGACAGCAAATAAATCATAAATCTGATCAATAGTCTTATCCTGATTTACCATCTTCTTGTAGATGCTGAAAAAGTGTTTTACACGTCCGTCCACCTGCGCCTTAATATTGGCATCATCCATATGTTTCTTAACTTCTTTTACAATCGCACCTACAAACTGTTCTCTCTCGCTTTTACGCAGGGCAACCTTATGCACCAGGTCATAATATACATCCGGCTTAAGGTATTTCAGCGACAGGTCATCCAGCTCTACCTTTATCTTGGAAATACCCAGACGCATGGCAATAGGAGCATAAATATCCATGGTCTCTCTGGCCTTTTCCTGCTGCTTTTCAGGACGCATATACTGTAAGGTACGCATATTATGAAGACGGTCTGCAAGCTTGATCAGAATAACTCTGATATCCTTAGCCATGGCAAGAAACATCTTTCTGAGGTTCTCTGCCTGAACTTCTACTTTATCCGCAGAATAAGATAACTGTCCCAGCTTGGTAACACCATCCACAAGAAGTGCAACCTCTGAACCAAATTCCTTCTCCACTTCCTCATAGGTCATCCAGGTATCTTCAACTGCATCATGAAGAAGACCTGCAACTATCGTTTCTTTGTCAAGTTCCAGATCTGCCAGAATGATGGCAACACACAAAGGATGAATGATATATGGCTCTCCAGACTTTCTCTTCTGTCCTTCATGAGCTTCACTTGCAACCTTATATGCCTTCTCTATCATGGAAATATCTGTTGATGGATGATACTTCAGAACACTGTTTATCAGTTCTTTATAAAGCACCTCCGGACTTGTAAAATCATGCATGGTCTTTACTGCCGCATCTGCTCTCTTTACAGATTCCAGCTTCTCTTTTTCAACCTGCATTTCATCTTTTTTTGCTTCTGTACTTTTTGTTATCTCTGTCATATGCTCCCACCTGCCTGTCCTGCACAATCAGCTGTGCTTATTTACCATCATAACAAATTACGGACGCTACATCATACCC
This sequence comes from Blautia sp. 1001283B150304_161114_C9, assembly GCF_015668165.1. Taxonomy (NCBI): domain Bacteria; kingdom Bacillati; phylum Bacillota; class Clostridia; order Lachnospirales; family Lachnospiraceae; genus Blautia; species Blautia sp. 1001283B150304_161114_C9. The sequence goes on from NZ_JADPGO010000004.1 coordinate 29,105, forward strand.
ATTCAGTCTTTCGCGTCCCTTTAAACCTGCAAGTTCCATGAGAAATACAACCTTGACAACCTCACCGCCAAGCTGTTCCACCAGCTTGATCGCTGCTTCGATCGTACCGCCTGTTGCGATCAGATCATCAACGATAACCACTTTCTGACCTGGTTTTATGGAATCTTTATGCATTTCAATCTCTGCACTGCCATATTCCAGATCATAGCTTACAGATACTGTTTCGCGGGGAAGTTTGCCTTTTTTACGAATCGGTACAAATGGTTTATGAAGATTATATGCGATCGGTACACCAAAGATAAAGCCTCTGGACTCTGTTCCTGCAATCACGTCCACATCTATATCCTTAAGACAGTCCTGCATGGAGTCGATTGCCAACTGCAGGCCATCCGCATCCTGCAGAACACTTGTAATATCTCTGAAAATAATCCCCGGTTCAGGAAAATCCGGTATACTTAATACATAATCTTCAATTTTCTTCATTTTATTTCTCCTCCAGTGTGTGTTATATTGCTGTTCGCTCATAAATATTTTATAGTATATCACCTTTTTATTTCAGAATCAAGTTACTGTTAAGCCCTGACATTTGTATTTCCAGGCTTACCGGCGGTTACAAAACAGGCGGTAGTATTAACAGTAATTCTGAATAATAATCTGAAGACTCTCTCGTCCCCTGAATCTGTTGATCTCCGGATAATAAGTAACAGAAATACTGTCTTTTTCCCTGATAAAGTTCACAAAATCCTCTGCTTCTCCGAAATAAATGCCTTCCACTGAAATTCCCTGTGGATCGAGAAGTTTTAATTTTACTACATTTTTATTTTTCCCGATAATACTGTGATCAAGCACTCTGAGATTTTTCTGCGCAAAGACCGGTTTTGTATTCCCTTTCCCAAAGGGCTCCAAAAGCGAAATCTGTTCTACCAGTTCTTTTGTAATATAAGACACAGGCATCGGCACATCAATCACGATCTTAGGACGCAATTCTTCGTCCGTCAACGTACAGTTTACATTGAGACGTCTCCGGAATTCTTCTATATTTTTTTCTTCTATAGAAAGACCTGCTGCCATCGGATGACCTCCAAACTGTATCATCAGGTCTGCACATTTTACCAGTTCTTCATACATAGAGTAACTTTCTATTGATCTTCCGCTTCCTTTTGCACTTGTCTCACCGCCCGTCAATACAAAGGCAGGCCTGTGATATTTTTCCCTGATCCTGCCTGCTATAATACCGGCAAGACTTTCATGACAATCCGGAAGATAAACTACCAGTACTCTGTCATTTTTCAGCTCTGTAGCCTCTATGATCCGGATTGCCTCTTCTTTTCCTTTCTCAGTGAGAGCTTTTCGGCTCTGATTAAGAGCTGTAAGATCTCCGGCAAGCCTTGCTGCTTCTTCCTTTGTTTTTGCATTGAGAAGTGCAAGAGAACGGGCAGCTGTATCCAGTCTGCCACTGGCATTGATACATGGTCCCAGCACAAATCCGATATGATAAGCTGTGATTTTAGCATCTTCCAGAGAATTTGCTCGGATCAGTTCCTGCAATCCTTGATTTTTGGTATTTTTCAGACGGTACAGTCCTTCTTTTACCAGAATCCTGTTCTCTCCCTGAAGATCCATAACATCTCCTACTGTTGCAATAGCCGCCAGTTCATAATAATCTTCCAGCTCCTCTGCCGGAACACCAAATCTCTCGTAAAGTGCTGCAATATATTTAAAGGCCACCACTGCCCCACACAGGTTTTTATTCGGGTATGGACAATCATATTGTTTCGGATTCAAAATCGCATCTGCCGGCGGAAGCACCATCTGGCGTTCTCCCTTTTCTTCCCTGTAAGGAACCTCATGATGATCTGTAATAATCACTGTCATTCCCTTATCCTTTGCCATCTGGATTTCAGCAGCCGCAGCAATTCCATTATCACAGGTCACGATTGTATCGATCCGGTCCGTTTCCGCTCTTTCTATAAGATGTGCATGAATCCCATATCCGTCTGCAACTCTGTCCGGAATATAAGTATCCACATCTGCTCCGATCCTCGCAAGGCCTTTCATTAAAATGTATGTAGAGGTCACACCATCAATATCATAATCACCAATAATACGGACTTTTGCTTTCTGCGATATTTTTTTCTCCAGGATATCTACAGCTTTTTCCATATCCTTCATCAGCCAGGGAGAAGGAAGCTCTTGTACTGTTCCTGACAGATACTCTCTTATCTTATCTTCTCCGATCACATCTCTGTTCCTGATCAGTCTCGCAATCACCGGATCAATATGAAACTGTTGACCGATCTGGTTAAAATCTGCTCTTTTTGCTGCTATTACCCATTTCTCCATATATTTTCTCTCCTCATAAAAATATCCCGGAGTTTTACCCCGGGATATTTCTGTCTGCCTGTTTTCCAGACAATTATTGTTTTATTCAGCATCATCATTCTGCTGTTTCTTAGCTGCTTCTTCGGCAGCCAGACGTTCAGCTACTCTTTTTCTGTTTTTCTTCTTTGGCTGAGTCGGATCTTTCTGTGATACATCACGTGCTTTCTTCGGTTTTGAAGAAGACTTTGCGGATGCGGAAGCTGTAGCAATTGCCGGCTGTCCTTTTCCTGCAAATTTCTTTTTCATTACATACCACAATGCACCTGTAATACATACAGAAGAATATGCACCGACAAGAACACCAACCATCAGAGGTGCTGCAAATTCACGGATAGAAGAAACACCCATGATATAAAGTACAGCTACCATAACAAAAGTTGTAAAAGAGGTATAAATACTTCTTGTAAGAGTCTGAGTGATACTTGCGTTTACAATTTCTGCCAGTTTTTCTCTGGAACCACTGTGAAGGTTCTCACGTATACGGTCAAAGATAACGATTGTAGCATTGATAGAATAACCTACGATCGTAAGCATACAGGCAATAAATGTATTACCGACAGATACTCTGGCAATAGCATAGAATGCAAGTACGACCAGAACATCATGTAGAAGCGCAAATACAGCACTGCTTGCAAAACGGATGTCTTTAAATCTGAACCAGATATAAAGAAGCATACAGATTGTAGCTACTATAACGGCTACAAGCGCATCACGACGCATTTCACTACTTACTGTAGAAGAAATACTTTCTGTGGAAATTGTGCTGTCATCTACACCAAATTTCTCAACCAGTGCACTCTGCAGAGCTTCACGTTCGCTCTGATTCAGAGAACGTGTTTTGATCACAACCTGATTTGTTCCGACTACCTTTGTAGGCTGAACATTCTTATCTCCTGTCACCTCTTCTACAACAGGAGTTACTTCGGAATCAATGGTCTTGATATCCATATCTTCATTAAATGTAACAGTTGTAGAAGTACCGCCTGAGAACTCAAGGCTGTAATTTAACGCTTTGTTTCCTGCATGTGAATTAGCAAACATCGCTACCGGACCGCAGAGGATCAGGATAATGGAAATAACAAAGAATACTTTCTTCTTTCCAAGAAAATCAATTGCCTTACGTTCTTTTGCAGATCCGTAGAATTTCGGATCACGCACACCAACTGCATAAAGTGCATTTACAACCAGTCTGGATACAACCAGCGCTGTAAACATGGAGATCACGATACCAAGGGCAAGTGTATAAGCAAATCCCTTAACAGTACCTGAACCAAGCCACATCAGCACAAAGGCTGCGATCAGCGTTGTAATATTTCCATCAAAGATTGCAGAGAAAGCTTTGCTGAAACCGGACTTAATAGAATTCCTTACTGAAACTCCTGCACCAATTTCCTCTCTGATTCGGGCATAAATAATAACATTGGCATCCACCGCCATACCGATACCAAGGATAATACCCGCAATACCCGGAAGAGTAAGAGTAATATCAAAGGCATTCAGCGTGATCAGCATTAATGATGTATAAAGAATCAGTGCGATACCTGCAACTACACCAGGTACGCGGTATGCAATGATCATAAAGATAATAACGATGATCAGACCGATTGCACCTGCAAGAACACTTGTAGAGATTGCTTCTTCACCAAGCTGTGCAGCTACAACACTGGAACGAAGTTCTTCCAGTTCCAGTCCCAGAGAACCGATACGGATATAAGAAGCAAGGTTCTGTGCTTCTTCTAGGTCAGACATTCCGCTGATCTGTGCTTTTCCGCCGGAAATCTCTTCATTTACATTCGGAGCACTGATAATGTTATTGTCATAGACGATAGCGATCTGCTTGCCTACATTATTCTTTGTAGCTTCTGCAAATTTTGTTTTACCACTGTTTTCTCCATCAGAAGTAAGAGTAAGACTTACCACATATTCCTTTGCACTTGTGTTCTGATTCTGGATCGCACCACCCTGGGCATCTGCTACATCAGAACCTTCCAGAACAACACTTCCGGATTCCTTGATCTCATCCATAGTTCTGGAGAGAACATATCCATCCTGTCCTGTAGTAAAGTTCTGGTTTCCGTCAGCATCTTCTTTTGTGATGAAATACAGGGAACCTGGTTTACCCAGATCATTCAGAATAGTATCTGCATCTGTAACACCAGGAATTTCAACTGTAATACGGTCTGATCCTTCCTGGTATACCTGAGCCTCAGTACTGTACTGCTCTACACGCTTCTGAAGCTTGTAGATCGTATCTGACATCTCTTCGCTTGTCGGATTGCTCTCCTTAGCCTGGTAGGTAATGCTGACACCACCGGCAAGATCAAGACCCGTGTTGATATGTTTTGCTGCACCGGTTCCGGTAGGACCGATACCTACGGCTGCAGTAAAGCAAAAGAACACAGTCAGGATCAGTGTCAGAAGCAGCACTACGATTCCTTTACTTTTCTTCATAGTTCTTTTCCCTTCTTGATTTTTTGTCCGCGGTCATGTTCATCCGCCTGCCAGCCATTTTCTGTTATGATAACAGCCGACGGCGGTATCAGTCAGACAGATTACTGCCCACTAATCACATGCCAGTGCGGCTTTTATCATGATGGCGCACTCCACACGTTTTCTCTGGAGTTCGCATCCGATTTCATAATTGCCTTTGATATCTCCCTGGAAATGGAATGCATTTGCCGCACATCCGCCACTACAGTAGAAACGTGCGAAGCAGTCTTTGCAGTCTTTCTTTGTGTAAACGTTGCATCCGCCGAATTCCTTCTGGATTTCCGGCTTTGTAATGCCTTCGTCTACATTTCCCATGAGATACTGTTCTTCACCAACAAACTGGTGACATGGGTAAAAATCACCCCAGGGTGTTACAGCCAGGTACTCTGTTCCTGAACCGCAGCCTGACAGTCTCTTGTATACACAAGGGCCACCTGTAAGGTCGATCATAAAATGGAAGAAGTTAAATCCTTTCCCCTCTTTCTCTCTTTTAATCATTTCTTTTGCAAGAGTATCATACTCTTCCATGATCTGTGGGATATCCTCCTCACGGATCGCATATTCCTCCGTATCAGCCGCAACTACAGGCTCTACGGAAATCTGTTTAAATCCAAGATCTGCCAGATGAAGCACATCCTTGGAGAAATCAAGATTATGGTGGGTAAAAGTACCTCTTACATAATACTTGTCCTGATTTCTGGATTCTGCAAACTTCTGGAACTTCGGCATGATCAGATCATAGCTTCCTGCACCTTTTCTGAATGGACGCATGTAGTCATGTACTTCCTTACGTCCGTCCACACTGAGTACAACGTTGCCCATCTCTTTATTGCAGAATTCCATTACTTCATCATTCAGAAGAACTCCGTTTGTTGTTAAAGTGAAACGGAATTTCTTATTGTGAAGCTTTTCCTGCTCTCTGCCATATTTCACTAGGTCTTTTACAACCTGCCAGTTCATCAGCGGCTCACCGCCAAAGAAATCTACTTCCAGGTTTTTTCTGGAACCGGAGTTCGCGATCAGGAAATCAAGAGCTTTTTTGCCGACTTCATAGGACATAAGAGCTCTTCTGCCATGATATTCGCCTTCTTCGGCAAAACAATAACGGCAGGCCAGATTGCAGTCATGAGCAATGTGCAGGCACAATGCTTTTACAACGGTCTGCCGGTTATTTGAAAATTCTTCAATTACATTCTCATAAACATCTTTTGTAAAAAGCATTCCATCTTCTTTCAGCTTATTACATTCTCTTACAGATGTCTCAATATCTTCTCTGTTATATTTGTTTTCCAGTTTCTCTGCAATAGCTTCTGCGCCAAGGCCCTCTTCCAGATATGGAAGAACCTCATATGTAACCTCATCTACCAGATGGATGCATCCACTGTTGATATCCAGTACAATATTAAAGCCATTGCTTTTATAACGGTGAATCAGACTCATTTTACTAAAATCCTTTCTAAGCGTAAGATAAGCAGCGGAATAAAAGTTCCGCTGCTTATCTCATTTCTCCATAGCTGATCTTATTTCTGCTCGCAGCTCTGGTTTCCTACTGTACAGGAAGTTTTACATGCGGACTGGCAGGAAGTCTGGCACTCGCCACATCCACCTTTTTTTACAGTGTTCTGTAAATTCTTTGTATTCAGGGTTTTGATATGTTCCATAACTCTATCCTCCTTATGTAATTATATTCTTGGCATAGTATATCATATATCTTTTCATTTTAAAAGCTTTTTTTTACGACAGCATTCCACCCAGTGTTCCACCGCCTGTGCACATAAAAAATGTTGTAACTGCATGAGCTACACTCATATCCCAACCGCCTTTTGCCATAACAGAGACAGTCAACAGTAATACATAGTAAGCCAGACCTGTGATAACACCCCACAGATATTTGTCTTTACGCACAATTTTGCCGGCCATAAAGCCTCCCATGAAACATGCAAGTACATAAATTATAATAATCCCCGCATCTACAGCTGTTTCTCCCAGATCAAAAGCAAACAGTACCAGGGCCAAAAGCAGTAATGCCACTCCTGTTAATACATATGCAAATAATAGTGATTTCAAAATTGCTCTGACTTTCATTGCTTCCCCTCCTGTTAAACTATATGGGGGAGGAATCAGTGTTATTCTTTTATTTCTTTCTCTTTTTTATAAATACAGCCACACCGGCGATCACTGCAGCTGCCACAAACAGTATCACAAACGGCATAATTGATGTTGTATCTCCGGTATTTACTGTATTGTTATTTTTCACAGCTTTATTTTCCGTTAAATTATCATTCTGATCAGAAGACGAACCATTATTGCTGTCAGAACTGTCATTCATAGATACTGTATTGTTCTTTCCGGAATCAGGACTCTGACTGTCGGAGGAAGCCGGTGCAGGAGTTACCGCATCTGTGTCGTCCGTATCATTCCCCGCATCAGGTCCTACTAATTGTCTGCTTCCTGCAATTCCAAATGGACTGAAAGAATGTGTGCTGAATACCATAATACCATTCTCTACACTCGGAATAATCGTCTCAGTTGCCCCGTTATCCAGGAGATGTTCGATAGTATACTGATATCCGGATTTTACCGGCACAGTGACACTGATATAATCTCCATTAGGGATCTCATATTCTGTATTATTCTTAAGATCCCAGAGTTCAAATTCATAAGACTGGAAAATCATTGCATCTGATTCATTGGTAAACTGATAGCTGTCACCGCTTGAAACTCTGAACTGTACATACCATGGAAGATTAACTCCGCTTACTGTAATACCGTCGCAGGTATGATTAAGTGCGGCCCTCTCTTCTTTTTCTTCATCAGAAAGAGAATCCTCTGCATCTGTAGGACGGTCATCCTTATCGTCCGGCAGAACAGGATTATCAAAGATATTATCATCTGCGCCATCTTCATCATCTTTCTTCGTATCTTCTTTATCCTGTGTCATATCATCTGCAGGTTCCAGCTTACCGGTAGTTTCTGTATCTTTATCCGTCTTATCTGCATTGCTGTTATTATCTTTGTTGTTTTTATTATCTGTTTTATCTTCTTCAATCTTATTCTCTTCATTGTCTGTATCAGTTTTATTATCCTGATCTGATTTACTTTCCTTATCTTCTTTATTGTCTGTATCAGCGTTTTCATCTGCGGCAGGTTTTTCCGACGAAGTTTCAGGCGTTTCTGTTGGATCTGCATTTTCTGTTGGATCTGTTTTACCTGAGCCTTCTGTCTTATCAACATTATCACTATCCGTAATACTGTTCACTATTACATTGATGTAACCGACAACCGCGCCGCTCTCCGGATCCCATCCATCCACATGGCTTAAATCCTGCCCTTCTGCCGGTATAAGAAGTACCTCACAGCTCTGTACACGCTGTGCAGGAACGAAACTTCCATCTGCCCATTCAAAAGTTCCATATTCCGTTGCCGGAAGTTCTACATCCGCAAGTTCTACAGGCTTATCAAGCGTGATGTTGTCCGGGATCAGAGAAGACACAGTATTCTCCTGTGACTCAGCCGCACTGACCTGTCTTGTTACACCCGGTATATTATTTCCTGCAATCAAAGCCGCTGTTAAAGCCGCTGCCGCAAAAATACCCGTTCCTTTTAATTTATTTTTTCTTATTCTATTTATATTATTGGACATATCGCACCTCTATATTTATATTCGATTCTTATGTTTCCTGATAATCATTTTTTTACTTTCAGCCAAATATCAGTTCTCTTTTTACATAATACAACAATATTACATATCTGTATATTATCAAACTTTTATCATTTTGTAAATATTCTGTAATGTTTTTTTTCATTTTAATCGAGTGAATTATAACACAAATCTTACTTTTTCGACAGTCCTCTTTTAAATTTTTTTATACTATCTTTGAACCAAAAGCTTTTTCTTGATTTTTTATATGAAATCATGTATATTTTGCTTAAATGTTTTATGATATGATTCAATCAATAAAGATAATCAAAAGGAGTGAATAAATCTTGGATTCAAGTATTGCCTTTCAGACAGTGGCGATTCTGATACTGATCGCACTTTCTTCATTTTTTTCTTCTGCGGAAACCGCTATGACAACCGTAAATAAGATTCGGATACAGTCTCTTGCCGAGCAGGGCAACAAACGTGCTGTTATTCTGGAAAAAATAATTTCCGATTCCCCAAAGATGCTCAGTACCGTATTAATCGGAAACAACATTGTAAATATGTCTGTTTCTTCTCTCATGACTACACTCACCATAAAGATTCTGGGAAACGCATATGTAGGAATCACAACCGGCATCCTGACTCTGCTGATTCTCATTTTCGGTGAGATAACCCCCAAAAACCTGGCAACAATCCATGCTGAAAAATTGTCCCTGGCCTATTCAAGAATAATATACGGGCTTATGATTCTCCTTACTCCCGTTGTTTTCATTGTAAATAAAATAACAGAAGGTGTACTGGTCATTCTGCATGTTAACCCGGACGAAAAGGCAAATGCCATGACTGAACATGAACTGCGTACCCTCGTCAATGTAGGTGAAAAAGACGGCGTCATTGAAAACGAAGAAAAACAGATGATCTACAATGTGTTTGATTTTGGCGATTCAACTGCAAAAGATGTCATGATTCCCAGAATCGACATGACCTTTATAGATATCAATTTTTCCTATGATGAACTTATGGCGGTCTTCAGTGAAGATATGCATACCCGTTTTCCGGTTTATGAGGACAACACTGATAACGTAATCGGTATTATCAATATGAAAGATCTTCTTGTTTATCCAAAGGACAAACCTTTTTCAATCCGCAACATCCTGCGTGAGCCTTATTTTACCTATGAATACAAAGCTACAGCAGACCTGATGATCGAAATGCGTAAAGCATCCGTCAATCTGGCAATCGTTCTGGACGAATACGGTGCCACAGCCGGTCTGGTCACATTGGAAGACCTGTTGGAAGAGATCGTAGGTGAGATTCGCGACGAATACGATGAGGATGAAGTCGAAGATATTAAAGAAATCCAGCCTGAAAGAGAATATGTTGTTCAGGGTTCTGCCAAGCTGGATGATATCAACGAAGCCCTCCATATTAATCTGGAATCTGAAGATTATGATTCTATTGGCGGATATATTATTGAACAGCTTGACTGCCTTCCCAAAGAGGGTCAGTCTGTCACACTTGAAAGTGGCATCCGCCTGGTTGTTGACCGTCTGGACAAAAACAGAATCGAACTTGTCCACATCTGGCTTCCCGAGAAGAAAACTGAAACAGAAGAACAGCCGTAACTGTCATCTCTCCAGCATCAGTGAAAATTGTTTCACGATTCTGGAGAGTTCTCCTGTAACCGCATCAATTCCTTCTTCGTTCTTTCTCCAGTTTTCTCTGGTAATTCCATCTGCATTCACAGGCACCACATAAAATTCTGTTTTCGGATACAAGAGCTGATAATACATCAGACATCTTCTTGCATGGTAAGATTTGCAGCACAAAATCGCTCTTTCTATTTCCAGTTCTGCATGATCTGTCACCTGTCTGGAATAAATTGCGTTCTCATAAGTAAAGGTTGCCTGATCTTCTTTCAGGATTTTCTGATCCGGAACTCCGTTTTTTATAAGAACATCCCTGAGAAATTCCCATTCTGTTCCATATTCCTTATTATATACATTGCTTTTTTCAAGAACGCCTGAAAACTTTCCATTTACTACGCTGTATTTTCCACTGGGCAGAATCCAGTCCGCCATCCCTTTCTTAAACAATTCTGCTGCTTTTTCCGCCATCTGCGGATAACCATTTCCAGGGACAAAAATAATATCAGATTTTTCCGGCTTGTTTTCTGCAAAAATAAACTCTTCTGAACTTTTTAAAAATTTTTCATATACGTCATTCATCATTACTAACTCCTCGTTATCTGTTTTTTCTACAGCACCTCTCAAATAATGCGTTTGTAACAGTCCAACAGAATTTCACGCTCTGATGAGCCGGAACAATATGCATTATTTACGAAGATTTCTATGGAATTTCTATAGATAGATACAGTGTACCATATTTTTTCTATTAACGTACAACCAAGTTAATTCTTAAAACTATGTCCCCCACTGCTTATGTTACTGTTCACAGCAACACGTTTCGCGATGCACAGACTTCCAATATTTCCAGAAGGCTATTTTGTCACAATAACCGTACTGTAACCATCATCCCTCAGTCTCTGCTCCATATTTACTGCATTACCAATCTGCTGATAGGCACCTGTCTGAACTTTATACAATCCGTTTTCATGTAACATAAAAGAGGGATAACCTTTTTCCAGTAACTGATATAACATACGGTCCGCATTCTCTTTTTTTCTGAACGCTCCAGTCTGCACTCTGTAATAAAGCGGTTCCTGCACTGTTTCCTCATCCAGACTTCCAAGAATCGCATCTGCAATTCCCTGAGCTATATCGCTAAACTTGTTATCAAACAGTTTATTATCTTCTTCGGAATTGATAAATCCGGTTTCTATTAAAAGAGCCGGCATCCTGGTTCGTCTGAGGACCACAAGTCCCGGCCGCTCTTTTACACCGATTTCGCGGAATCCCACTTCTCCCAGAGCTCCCAGAATATTCTCAGCCATCTGATATTTAATCCCGCTTTTATCATAAATCAAAACTTCCGCTCCATTATACTGATTTTCCTTTGGACTGCTGTTTCGATGAAATGAAATAAAGTAATCTACTCCTGCCTGATTTGCAAGCTGTGCCTTCTCAAAAGGTGTCTGATAGACATCACCGGTACGGGTATAAGAGATGTCAATCCCTTTATTTTTTAAAATCTCACCTACCGCAAGAGCAAGTTTAAGATTGTCATTCTTTTCCTGTCTTCCCTTATATACGGCTCCCGGATCCTGACCTCCATGTCCGGCATCCAGCATGATCGAATATGCCATGACGACACTCTGCTTTCTTCATATACTCTTTATACTATATGAATTAAAAATATAATTGTGCAGGTCGCTTGACTTTTTCACACTAAAGCGTTATACTTTAAAACGTCATAGTCGAATAGCCCGATGACATTATCCGAATCATTTACCAGTACTGCTTTCCCTGCAGAAAATCATTCGGATTCAGGTAAGTTTTATATTATCAAATAATAAACGCAATTCTTACCTGACTTAATTTAAACATTATATTAGGAGGATATATCATTATGAAAAGAAAAGCATTAGCAATCACTCTTGCAGCAGCCATGGCTATGGGAACCTGCGCAGTAACAGCAAGTGCTGCTGACGGAGACAAATATACAATCGGTATCTGTCAGCTTGTGCAGCACGAAGCTCTCGACGCTGCGACACAGGGATTCAAGGATGAAGTCACCAAAGAACTGGGAGAAGACGCAGTTACCTTTGACGAGCAGAACGCACAGGGAGATTCCAACACCTGTTCTACAATCATTAACAGCTTTGTTTCCAATAATGTTGACCTGATTCTTGCAAATGCAACTCCTGCTCTTCAGGCAGCTGCAGCAGGGACAAGCGATATTCCGATTCTTGGTACTTCTGTTACTGAATACGGTGTTGCGCTTGGACTGGATGATTTCGACGGGACTGTGGGCGGAAATATTTCCGGAACTGCAGACCTTGCTCCCCTTGATCAACAGGCAGCAATGCTCAATGAACTTTTCCCGGATGCAAAAAATGTAGGTCTTCTCTACTGTTCTGCCGAAGCAAACTCTCAGTATCAGGTAGATACAGTAAAAGCTGAACTTGAAAAACTCGGATATACATGTGAATATTATGCATTCTCTGACTCTAATGATCTCTCTTCTGTTGCTACAACAGCAACTGACGCAAGTGATGTAATTTATGTACCGACAGATAATACAGTTGCTTCCAACACAGAGATCATCAACAACATCTGCCTTCCGGCAAAAGTTCCGGTAATCACAGGCGAAGAAGGTATCTGCAGCGGATGCGGTGTTGCGACACTTTCCATCAGCTATTATGACCTTGGTGTTACAACCGGTAAGATGGCTGTTAAGATTTTAAAGGACGGTGAAGATATTTCCACAATGCCGATCGAATATGCACCAAACTTCACAAAAGAATATAACAAAGATATCTGCGAAGAGCTGGGCATCGAAGTTCCGGACGATTATGTTGCAATCGGCGAGGCTGCTGAAGAAACTGCCAAATAAATCCGGTCAGACAGTTGAAAAATACTCACACCAACAGGATTTTAAATAACAGCTTATCAAACAGTTATAAAAAATTCAATTTATATGCGATCAGCGGGAAAGGTTTGACGCCTCTCTCGCTTTTCGCATCTCAACAGGAGGAAATTACAAATGCAAATTATAACATTAATCACTGCACTTCCGGGTGCAGTAGCCCAGGGTCTGATCTGGGGAATTATGGCAATCGGTGTTTATATCACTTTCCGTATTCTTGATATTGCAGACCTTACAGTTGATGGCACTATGTGCACCGGTGGTGCAGTGTGTATTATGATGATGCTTTCCGGTCATAATGTCTGGATTTCTATGTTGGCCGCTACTCTCGCCGGAATGCTGGCAGGCCTTGCGACCGGAATTTTTCACACCTTTATGGGAATTCCCGCAATCCTTGCCGGAATCCTGACACAGTTATCTCTGTATTCCGTAAACCTGAAGATCATGGGAAAAGCAAATCAGGCAATCAACGTTGATAAATATAATCTTCTGGTTTCCCTGCGACATATAAAAAATGCATCTCTTTCCAAAAACACAATTTTTATTGTAGCAGTTATGTGTATTCTCCTGATTGCCATTCTCTACTGGTTCTTTGGAACAGAGCTTGGCTGTTCCCTTCGCGCAACCGGATGTAACCCAAATATGTCACGCGCCCAGGGTATCAACACAAACAGGAATAAAGTTCTCGGACTTATGATTTCCAACGGTCTGGTAGGACTTTCCAGTGCACTCCTTGCACAGTATCAGGGATTTGCAGATGTCAACATGGGACGTGGTTCCATCGTTATCGGTCTGGCAGCAGTTATTATTGGTGAGGCAATCTTTGGACGTATTTTTCGCAACTTTGCCCTTCGCCTGTTAGCAGTTATCTTCGGTTCCATTCTGTATTATCTGGTACTTCAGATTGTTATCTGGATGGGTATCGACACTGACCTGCTGAAGATGCTGTCCGCAATCGTAGTTGCTCTCTTCCTTGCATTCCCATACTGGAAAGGCAAATACTTTAATAAACCAGCCAAAAGGGGAGGTAAATAAAAATGCTTGAACTTAAAAATATCTATAAAACCTTTAATCCCGGAACCATTAATGAGAAACGTGCATTAAATGGTCTGAACCTGAAGCTGAACGAAGGCGATTTTGTAACTGTTATCGGAGGAAACGGCGCCGGCAAATCTACTATGCTAAATGCTGTTGCAGGAACCTGGCCGGTTGATGAAGGACAGATCCTTATCGACAATATTGATGTTACAAAACTTTCTGAACATAAACGTGCTACATACCTTGGACGTGTGTTTCAGGATCCAATGACAGGAACCGCTGCAACAATGGGTATCGAGGAAAACCTTGCACTTGCAAAACGCCGCGGAAAATCCCGTCTTCTCCGCTCCGGAATCACTAAAGCAGAGCGCGAAGAATACAAAGAGCTCCTGAAAATTCTTGGTCTTGGTCTGGAAGACAGACTGACTTCTAAAGTAGGACTTCTCTCGGGTGGTCAGAGACAGGCTCTTACTCTTCTGATGGCAACGCTTCAGAAACCAAAGCTTCTGCTTCTGGATGAACATACCGCAGCTCTTGATCCAAAAACAGCTGCCAAAGTTCTGGAAATTACAGATATGATCGTAAACCGCGATCACCTTACGACATTGATGATCACCCACAATATGAAGGACGCTATTGCACATGGCAATCGTCTGATCATGATGATGGAAGGAAAAATCATTCTGGATATCCAGGGAGAAGAAAAGAAAAAACTGACAGTTAAAAACCTTCTGGATCAGTTTGAAAAAGCAAGCGGAGAAGAGTTCAGCAATGACTCTGCACTGCTCGGATAACCGTATAAATTACTCATAACGTTTCTAAATATCCTTTATATGAGAGTACTTTTTTATGGAGTACTCTCATATTTTTATTTCTCATCTTTTTCCAGCGGAGTTACACAGATAAATTTATGTGTTTCCCTATTGTACTGGTAGATTCTCGACGTCAGATAGTCCTCTTTCGGTGTAGCCTCCCTGATCGTATCCCGCAAAACACACTGCAAATCTTCAGGTTCTACAAATTTATCATTATGGATCATTACCTCATGTACACTGGTAAACACCATATAGAAATCGGAATCCAGCATATATGCCAATTGTTCTGCCACTCCCGGCAGGAACACTGCAACTGCACCATTTGTTTTCTTCGTTGTACTGAGACAATTTCCCATTGCATCTTTCTTCAATTCACACTTATCACCCAGATTCATAAAACTTTCACCTTCATATTCCGGATTAAAAATCATCTGTTCCCATCTGTAAATTCTGGGCGGACTCATGAAATACGTATTGAGAATCGCCTCCTTAAACACTTCATCACATTCTTTCCCCCACTGTTCCAGCATTCCCTGCCGGATTTTTGTACTTGTCACACATCCTTCATATTCCGTAACTTTCATATAAAGCACAAGTGCAATATCACCAAGAGTTTTATACACCGCATCCTGAAGATCCGCGGAATATTTATCTGCATTCAGCAATCTTATAAACAGGCGGGGTTTTGTCTTCTCATAATCCCTGATCACTCTTGTTTTCTCATAAATATCCGCCTTTTTTATCCGATTCAGATCATCTGTGATTTCTTTTATAATTTCCTCAAACGGACTGCCATTCTGATAAGATTTAAAAAGTTCCTGTGTATAAAGTCCACAGACCTCCCAGGCATCATCATGCTCTGCAAACTTCACCAGCAGTCTGTCTCCTACAGGCGCAAACCTCCCGCCTTCTTTCTCAAAAGAAATATTTTCCCTCGGAATCCCTGTAGCCTCGTAAATACCAATCTCCAGTTTCTCTACGAATGTTTCATAGTCTTTCTGCATATTCAGTTCCTTTCTTGCTTTGAAAATAATACGGGCAGGATGCCCTGATTTGAATGTTGACTTTCCGTTTTCGGAAAAAAGAAAATAAGGGAGCGAAAGCCCCCTTAAGAGTCGCTGTAGACATAGTATAGAATAGTCCCAGCCATTTGTAAAGTAAATTTCATCGACAATACTTATTACAGTTTCTTTTTATCTTTCAAATATTCCAGAAAAGCCTCACAGCCCTCCACCACATCTGAATATGTGACATCAAATCCACCTGTATACCACGGATCTGCGATATCCCTCGGATCATCACTGTAATCCAGAAGAAGTTTAACCTTGTCCTCTGGATCCGATTTCAATATTCTTAACATATTCTTCAGATTCCAGTAATCCATACCGAGAATATAATCATATTTATCATAATCTGCCTTCGTTAGTTGAACTGCGCGCTTACCCTTACAATCAATCCCATGCTTAGCAAGCTCCTCTCGCGCCGGAGGATATACCGGATTCCCGATTCCATTCCATATCTCCTCAGTGCTGGTTGCAGCAGATGCGATATAAAACCGGTCTGAAAGACCTTGTTTAGAAACCATGTCTTTAAAAATGAATTCTGCCATTGGTGAGCGGCAGATGTTGCCGTGGCAAACGAATAAAATCTTTATCAAGCCTCTAAAACTCCTTTAAATCCTTATTTTACGCCACTTTCCGGTATTTTCATGATAGAGGAGTTTCCTCTGTTTTCCCGCATATCGTGGCATAAGTTGGTATATTTTGTCATCCAAATTTAGTAAAAATCTTAGTAAAATGACACATTTTTTTGATTTTACTAAAGACTTTTCAACCTAGAATTTTGCTTCCCTGCGACCTCTTTTACGCTATGCCATACTTGTAATTCTTTCTATTTCGTCTTTGGCATCGTCAAATCCCAAATGCGTATATGTATTCATCGTCACACTTATATCTGCATGTCCCATAAGATACTGTAATACTTTCGGGTTCATTCCTGACTTTGCCATATTGCTGCAATAAGTATGTCTGCATACATGAGGTGTCACTTTCGGCAATTCTTCTTTATAGATGTTATTGTATTTACTTATAATGTGTTGGAAATATTTTTCCCAGTGTAATGCTACCATCGGCATATCATTTTTATCCAGATACAAAAAACCATGATACAGCTTTCCGTCCTTATCTCGGATCACAGGCTCACACTTTGGCTTACGCCTATTTGCAATAATCTTTTGAAAGCACTCTTTCACTTCCTGTGACATCGGAAGATACCGTTCTCCATCCGGCGTTTTTGTATCTTCAATGATATATTCCATATTTCTTTTTCTCTGGAGCTGGTGATCTACTTTTATTGTGTTTTTCTCAAAATCAATATCCGATTTTTGCAGACCAACAAATTCTGAAATTCGAAGTCCGGTTTTAAAAAGAATGAAGATTCCTTCATAATATCTGCGGAAATGGTCATCCTTCTGAACAAATTCGAGCATTGCCCGCTCCTGTTTTCTGGTGATTGCCTCTCTGGTAACACTGTCATTTACAACTACTGTACATAATTGAAATTCAAACGGATTCTTGCGTAACAAATCATCATCCACTGCCATTTGAAATGCCGGCCTTACAACTCCCCGGACAGAATGAATGGTACTGTATCCTCTGCCATCTTTCTGCAGCTTTATCAGCCACGCTTTTGCATCAGACAGTTTGACCTTATCAATTCGAATCATTCCAAATTTCTCTTTTTTAATAATGTTGATAACAAAGTTGTAATTCGCCTGGGTATTATGTCTAACACCTGTTTTCTGTGAAATATATTTCTGTACTAACTCCAGGACTGTCAGATTTCCTCCATAGGGGATGATACCATTATCAATGTCTCTACGCACTTCTTTTTCTTTTTCACGTAAAGACTTGCACTTTCTTCTCCCGGCAGGCAACGGATCTGTTTCTTCCAGTTTCCAACTATATAAAAACTTCTGTTTTCCAAAACAGTCCGTATATACAAACGCATATCTTCCGTCTGCTCTCTGGCTTTCTCCGTTTCGTAAAATACGACCTTTCTTATCTCGTCTTTTACTCAAAACATTCATCGCTCCCTTCATCCGAAGAAGCCCTAGCACGATACCGATATTATACCATAGCCAGGGCTGATTTTCCATATGTTAATATGCCATATTATGTTAACTCTCTGTATCTTGGGGTACACTACAATGAAGTAATCTGATTCAAAAAATCTTCAAATTTTCTCCGGTTAATTAAAGATTTATTTCCTATTTGTACTGTAAAACAAAAATCTGTATCTACATTTTCTGTAATTAAGTTCCGGATCTTCTTTTCACCAATTCCAAAATACTGCGTTGCCTCGTCAACAGTCAGCATATATTTTTGCCATATTGGAACATTCTGATTTTTTTCACTTTTCTCATTCATAGTTGTTATCATTCCCTTTCGCTATATGTTAAACTTACCTGATATGTCTACCAATAAAAAAACACTTTCTATTAAAAATGCCTTTTTATTGGCAGACATTTAAAATAATCCTGCAAGTGGCCATCAGGCGTGGCCCCATTGGAATTGCACCATCTTCTTCAGACCGGACTATTGCCGGAAGTATCATTATCAAAAACAGCATCGTGGCCGCAAAGTTCCTATCCTCTGCTCATAACAGCATAATTCTCGCTCGTACCTTTGCTTCAATACCCGAATCAGTATTTCTTCGCTTTCATTCCCAGACTTCCCGACAAGTTGTCGGGAAGTTCAGGAACAGGCAGTCCTGGCGTATCTGCTATCTGGCTCAACTGTTCCATACGTCCTTGCAGGATTGACCATATTCAATTTTCAAGGTGCGATGCACTTATCTATCCGGCTCCTGAAAGGGATAAAAGAGCTGCCTTATAAGCGCTGTCGTACTGTTCTCAAACTTTAATTACTACTTTCTTCACTTTGATCCATTCCATAGGGAACCGGTTTAAACTTCAAAATCTTTGTAATCAGTTTTGTTTCCAAACGCCGACGTAAAGTTTCATCTACACAATAATGAAGCTGTCCAAATTCATCATACAGCTTTCTGGTAGATAATCTTTTTATGTAGCTTTCATAATGCTTCAGAACCACATTGATGGCCTCCACATCACCCATGGTTGCTGCCTCAATAATATGGAAAGGCAGCAATTTTTTCTCAAACTCATTTTTCATCTGTACTTTCCTCCATAACTTTTTTCAGCAGCTCCAACGAACGTTTTCGATGTTCATTGATTGTACTTCTCACAAGATTCATTTCTCTTGCTATTTCCGCATCACTCATCCCCATAAAATATGCAAGCAGAATCACATCCCGCTTCTTTTCTGTAAGTGTCTGCAATGCTTCCGCAATCAACGTACTTTTCACTTCAATGTCATAACCAAGCACTTGAAAGCAATGACTTTCTTCATTGTATTCATCCATAGTAAAAAGCTGATCCAACTCCTTTTTTGACATTTCAGAAAACAATATCTCATACCTCTGGCGATATACCAGATGCCTGATATAATCCGTTACCTCTGACTTCAATGCCATTTTACAGATCCGGTCAAATTGATTTCTGACCGTAAGTTCGTCACTGGAAGTAGATTTCTCCATAAGATTCACCTCCTTCCCGTACCAACTGTCCAAGAGCGAAACCTTTTTCCCTTTCGTTCTTGTCCCGTAGGCTTATTCCCGATGTACGGGTGGAAGTGAAAATTTTTTAAAAAATTCTCAAATATATAAAAAACGCCTGCATGAGCAACTACCCACCAGACGTTATTTATATCCCATATGCTATTTTTCCCCCACAATTCAGGGGCGTATAATGCACTTTTGAAACCATAGTTTTCTTTTTGAAAAGATATAATTCCTATGCGTTTTCCTTCCTACACGGAAGAAAAGTTCTCCTGATCACCTTCTTAAAATATCCTGACAAATAATTTCTCCCAAATGTACGTTCATTAAGCAGCCATTTCTTTTGAATGCCATTTTGCAAGTCTGCCCTCCAAGTTCAAAAGTGCAATATACCCCTCTAATTTAGGGAACTTATAATGCATTTTCTTTCCGGATTGTGAACTATACACTATAAGTGGAGGTTATTATATGGCAAAGACAAAACGAATTGATAAAGCAATAGGGTTACGCCTAAAGAAAGCACGAATGGAGCAAAAACTGACGTATGATGAACTGGCAGAAAAATCCGGTGTTTCCACAAGATACATAAAAGAGATTGAAAATCGCGGCAATATTCCAAGCCTTGAAATATTTTCAAAGCTGATCCGTACCTTGAATATTTCTGCCGATCCTTTTTTCTTTCCGAATATGCTTGTAGAAAATCTGGATTATAAAAGACTCCAGCTCTATTTAACACAATGTACGGAAGACCAAATTACTACCATTTTAGCGATTGTCGAAGCTTATCTAAGGACGTATCAAAAACCCATCCAAGAAAGTAGCAAAAATATCTGAATTTTCATTTGAGTTTTTCTTTACTTTTCTGAACTGGAAAAGGTGGCATGTTATCACACACACCACCTTTTCCATCACTTCAATTTTTTAATAAGCTCATCCACATTTTTCCCTTTTGGTACAAGACCGAGACTGCTTAACAGTAATACTCCATCCATAATCCCCTGATAATATGCTCGCTGCTCCTCTTTGAAATGAACATGCTCAACAGCGCTCATATAGCTTTCCAAAATCTCCTTTTTCTTCCCCTGCAGATTTTCAAGCAGTGCTTCAAACTTTTTACGTTCTGTTTTCAGCTCTGCTTCTGCCTCTTTTAAATCCTCCGGAAGAATCACATACTCTCTTTCCATACCCTCACTACGAATTTCTTCCAATACCCCGGATAAAGTTTCATAAAATACGTTCATTTGTGTTACCGCCTTTCTTTTTCAGTATTTTCTTTTACAGTCCGTATTATCAATTTATCCATAATTTTCAACAAGAATATTTTCTATAACTTCATCTTTAGAAGTATATGAATCATTTTATTCCGTAATATAAAACTATGCAACTTCATCTTTAGAAAGTTTTGAGGAATAGAATGATCATCTACTGGGATAAGGAAACAAATTCAAAAAACCGGATTGGAAAACGGGTGAAAGAATTAAGAATACAGAAAAAGCTCTCACAAAAAGGACTGGCCGAACAGCTTCAGCTTGCCGGACATGATTTTAACGATCTGACCATTTTGCGGATTGAACAAGGCACACGGTTTGTACCTGACTATGAGGTAGTGGCTATTGCAGAGTTTTTTCGTGTGTCATGTGAATATTTATTAGGCGTAAGTGACCAGAAATAGGCAGTATTTTCCAAGGCTCTCAACATGTTGAGAGTTTTTTTCTTTATGGGAACAGATTGCCCGGATCGGGCAGGGATGTGCAAATTTTGATCGTGAGAATCTTCATTTTATGATAAGCTATGAGTAGAAACACTGGAACCGCATACACTAATTAAAACAGTATGATTGGAGTGATATTATGGAATTTACAGCAATGGATCGACTGAATCAAAAACAAGAAAATGACACTCATCTTCTGCGGATGCTAGATAGAGGCATTGATGACATGGAAGCCAAAAGAGAATTGCCACTTGAGGATGCCTTTAGAAAAATCACAGAATTGCGGGATATAAGAAGAAATGCACGAGTATAAAGTTATTTTGACCTGGGAAGCCATCTATGACGTGACCGATCTTACAGATTATATTGAAGCTGACTTTGGACGGGAACGAGCTGACCGTTTCCAAAATGATATAAAAAATGAAATGACAAAGTTGGGATATATGGGCAGTATGTTCCCCAAAACATAGTTCTGGTATCGAAGTTATGTTATTTATAAAAAACCGTTCCCGCCTTCCATCATTTTCTATATTGTGAAAGAATCTGAGAAAGAAATTCATGTGCTGCGGGTACTCCGGGAAGAACACAACTGGGGAAGAACTCTGACAGCCAACTCAACCTATACATATCCTGATTAAAAAACAAGCAGCGTTCTAAATTATAGTTCGCTGCTTGCATTTTTATTGAACCGATAACCAACGCCCCATACAGTCTGAATGTAAAAAGGATGGGTCGGATCATCTTCGAGTTTTGTCCGGATATGATGAATGTGCGTCATCACAATGTTGTAATCGCCAGAGTACGGTTCGTTCCAGACAATATCATAAATCTGTTCTTTGCTGAATACCTGACCTGGATGCGCTGCCAGAAGATGGAGAATTTCAAATTCTTTATATGTTAACTCTGTTTCCTGATTACATTTTTTTACAATCCTTTGACCAATATCTATCAAAAGATTTATATACCGGATTTCGTTTTTGTTCCTGCATTTATGTTGAAATTGAATCATCTCATTTTCCTGCAAGACTTTTAGAACTGTATCGAAAATTTCTTCTTCATCTTCTTCAAAAGAAACAATTAGCATTTTTCCACCCAAACCACCTGCCCCCTTATCAAAACTTTATTTTTCGTTTATACTCGCTTTCTATCAACCTTCTTTATAATCCTTTGTAAATGTATTATTCTCATCTGATAAATAAAATCAATATAACAACAAAAGAAAATCATAATTCCACGATGCGGTAATGTATTCCATAATATCTTATCAAAACTAAATAAATATAGCATGAGTAAATCACGCAAAAAAGTTTGCGTGATTTACTCATGCTATATTAAAAAGTGTTCGTTATACTGTTTAAGTACCACGAAAGGAGCGAACAATTATGAGTACATTATTGCAAGTAAATGACATAACCAAAATCTATCAAACCCAACCAAAACCTGGACTGGATCACGTTTCCTTTGATGTGATGCAGGGAGAATTTCTCGGTATCATGGGTGCCTCTGGCTCTGGAAAAACAACTCTTTTGAATGTGCTTTCCACCATTGATGTGCCAACAAGCGGTAATATTAACATGGGAAAAGTTAAAATTCAGGAGCTAAATCAAAGACAGGCAGCCGATTTTCGTAAGGACAATCTGGGCTTCATTTTTCAGGAGTATTTCCTGTTGGACAGTTTGACCGTACAAGAAAATATTGCAGTACCTCTGACCTTGCTGCACAAAAGTGCCAAAGAGATTGACAAAAAAGTAATGGAGCTTGCAGAGCTATTCGGAATTGCTTCACAACTGAAAAAATACCCCAGTGAGTTATCCGGTGGTCAGCGCCAGCGTGTTGCCGCTGCTCGTGCAATGGTAAAGCGTCCACCACTGATTTTTGCAGACGAACCAACGGGGGCATTGGACAGCAGTTCGGCAACAGAATTGCTTTTTGCTCTCTCGGAAGTCAATCAGACTTTGGGCACAACCATTTTGATGGTAACCCATGACCCGTATGCAGCAAGTTATACTGACCGCATCCTGTACTTTAAGGACGGACATATTATTTCTGAATTGAAGCGGTGCAACAGGGCTCGCCAGGACTTCTATGAGGAAATCATGCTGGAAGCTGCCAGACAGGATAAACAGCGGTAAGGGGGCGATTCCATGAAATTATCTGCCATTGCCTTAAAAAATCTGAAACGGAACTTTTCCTTCTATTCCCTGTACCTGTTTTCCGTTTCCTTTGTCCTGATGATTTACTTCTGCTTTACCTCTTTTTCCATGAACCAAGTGATTATGGAAAAAATATCTTCGGATGGTCGGGTAGAAACCATGTGCCAAACAGTAGCGGTATTCATTATGGCTTTTGTTATTTTCTATATGTTCTACTCCAACAATTTTTTCATGCGCAGACGGATGAGAGAATTAGGAATTTATTCTCTGCTGGGGTATCGAAAATCTGCAATGTTGGGGCTATTGACCTTTGAGAATATCTTTATTTGTTTTGGCGGTATGGTTCTCGGTATTCTGGCAGGCAGTGTCCTCCACAAAGGAGTTATCGCCGGAATCGTCGCACTTTTAGGAATTACCATAGATCAGGCTGCAATCCCTTTGATTTATCCAGCAGCGGTAAAGTCAATCCTATCTTTTGTTGTTGTGGTTTTGATTACATTGACATTATCCAATGCAAGATTGCTTCAAAAGTCCACCCTGCTTGATTTAGTACGGCTGGAAAAGAAAACGGAAAAACCCATTCGAGTTCATTTTATCACTGCATTTATAGGCTTATCCTGTCTGCTCTGCGGATATGGGCTTGCCCTTGATATGATGCGGGGAAGGAAATCTGTTTGGTACACCATCGGATTTTCCCCTATTGCGTTGCTGACAATGCTTCTGGTGGTTGCCGGAACTATATTCTTTATTTACTCTTTTTTGCCATACGCCTGCCAGAAAATCCGGCAGAAGAAAAGTTCTCTGTATCGGGCAAATACCATTATCGTGGTTCCTAAATTTATGCACCGCATCCGTTCCAATGCCAAGTCTTTAATTCTACTGATTTTATTATCAGCAGGAACATTGGCAATTTTGGGAGCAACGGTATTATCCGTGTGGTATCCGCTGGAAGCCTTGGAGCGGATTATTCCATCTGCTATGGAGTTCCGAATTACAGATGATGAGGAAAAGCAACGCTCCTTAGATGCACTGGATCAGGCAATCGGCAATGAAGCATACCAAAGCCATGAAACCACATTGCTGAAAGTAACTGCAACATCAGAAAATCTTCCGGTAGAATATGACATCAGTGCAGAAAAAGGACGCATTCCGGGATTTGAATGTATGAGTCAGTCGGACTACTTTTCAGTTATGCAATTACAGGGAAAAGAGCTGCCCTTCCAGGAGCTTGCCGACGATGAGTGTATTCTGATAAAATACCGCCCGGATACGGAGCAAGCCGATATTGGAGCCAAATACACATTGACAGTAGCAGGAAACGATGTTTCAACGGTTACTGTCCGGGAAACCAGCCTGCAAAATGCTCTGAGCTTTGGAAACAGCGTTGGAACTTTAGTTGTTTCCGATACGGCGTATCATGCTCTGAACCAGAGGAGCCCAGAGAAAATCCGGGTAGTCAGCATTGATGGCGAAAATATGCGTTCTAATGAACAAGCATATCTGGCACTAAAAGAAGCTATACCGGAAAATCCATATCTTGTGTCTGCATGGCAGCGGCAGGATGAATTGATTCGGGAAAACAGCTCTACCTTTTTACTGATTTGTTTTGCAACGGTTATCTTCTTGATTGCAACAGGAAGCATATTATATTTTCAAAATATATCCTCTGTTTCCTATGACAAATCCGACTATAAAATTATGCAGCGGATGGGGTACAATGAAAGCATGATAAAGAAATCCGTAAGGCGGCAAGTCCAGACATACTATATCATTCCGTATGTGATAGGATTGCTGCATAGCATTTTTGCCATTACCTGCTACAAATCAGCTTTAATGGATGACTTGCTTGGAAAAAGCAGTGCTGTATTGGTTCCGGTTCTGTTTTCAATTGCAGTATTTTCTGCTATCTATGCAATTTATTATCAGTTGACCAAACATTCTTGTTATAAGATTGCCTTGAATTAAGGATAGCGGCTGGTATCCAAATGGGTGCCAGCCGTTTAGCTGTTCACAAAGATTTAAGATCACCAAACTTGAACTTATAGAGAAACAACAGTACAATGAAAAAGAACGGAGGTGGACACATGAAAAACGCATACCTTTCCCGGCTGGTATTCTTCGCTTTCAATCAGTTTGCGATCATCTGCTATCTTGGATTTATGGCGGCACAGAATGATTTTATACAGCAAAATTCCTTTGTTCATTTCCTGCTGCTTTCATTCCTGATTTTTGATGCGGAATATATTTCATATAAAAACGTAAAAGGTAACAAAACCTTAAATCACTTTTCCTTGCTATTATTATTGCTGGGCTGGCAATTCCTGCTGTATCTTTTTGATTTCCGTCCCATATCAGATATAGTATCAACGGTGTTGCTCCCTATTTGCTTCTATCAGTCGATTTATTTTGTACAGGCATTCTTATTTCAAGAATCTGCTTACCGAGGGCAAAAACCGCTTCTTGCCTTTTTGAAAACTTCCTGTATCATAGCTGTATTCTGCTTCTTTGTTTCGGATCGTGCTTTTTTTGCAGCCTATCAGCTGCAAGTCCTTCTTTCAACCGTGACCCTTATCATCGTGGGCATCATGCAGAGAAAGCGGATCATGTTTGTAGCAAAAAGCCAATGGAAGCGAATACTTTTTTCAAGTGTGCTGGTATTCCTCCCGTTTATCTGCTATATCATTGCGTTTCTCAAAAACGCTGCATATTTGGAAAACCTGGGGAGCTATATTCCTGTGATGCTTACCTTTGTCAGTATCCATAGTATTGTATTTCAATATCGTCCTAAACAGGCACAATTCTGGGCGCTATCTGGAGGCAACCTTGTATTTCTCGCTTCTGTTGGGCTGGCGGGATTGATTGGTATCGCATACCTTTTCAAAATCCCTCTTATGGCAGTTTTTATGAGTATCCATATGGCAATGTTACTGATGCTTATTTACAATGTGCTTCTATATGTGCGCATTTGCAGCCATCCAACAGATTATAATAACGCCGCAGATCGTCAGCACTTCTATGCCTACTCATTGGAACAAATTAAGAGAGAAGAAAAACTCAAAAAAGACTTTTCAAACTATCTGCATGACGATATTTTACAAGACCTGCTTTCTATCAAAAATATGATACGCAAAGCAGAACAGCTGGAAGTGAAACAGTTGCTGCTTGATACTTTAACGGAATTAAATTCCTCCATCCGATTTCAGATGCAGAGCTATCATCCAACTCTGATAAAAAGTTTAACTTTGAAAGAAAACATTCAAAGCCTGCTTGATTCGTTGAGTGAAAATAATTCCGTTACAATTCGGTTGGATTGTGATGCTGACTTTTTTCTCGTAGAACCGTACAATATGTTGATCTACCGCATGATAAAAGAACTCACAACAAATGCACTGAAACACTCTTCCGCAACAACCATTTCTGTTTTGTTGATACAGGAAAACGGGCGTATTACCCTAAAGGTAACGGATAATGGCAAGGGCTTCCAACCATTTATCCATCAGACCGGAACACACCAAGGACTTGCTTCTATCGGAGAACAGGTCAACTTATTAAACGGCACTATGAATATCAAGCCAGCCGCTGGTGGAGGAACAACGATTGCCATTTCCATGCCCATGAACGGAGGTGATTCCTATGAAAGTTTTATTAGTCGATGACCATGCCCTTTTTGCAAAGAGCCTTTCCATTGCCTTATGTGACTTCCCGGAAATTGAACAGTTTTCCAGTACAAAAGACATTCAACATCTGGAAGAACTGATTGCCGGAGAACTGCCGGATATTCTGTTGATTGACATTAACTTAGGCGGGCTGACAGACGAGGACGGGCTAATGCTCACAAAGCATTTATTGGAACATTTCCCAGAACAAAAAATTGTCATATTATCTGGCTATAATCTTCCTGTCTACCGCAAAGAGGCAAAGCGGATTGGCGCAAAGGGGTTTATTAGTAAGGATGTAGAACCCGACGAGCTTCTTCATATTTTGCTTATGGTTAACGATGGGGCAACACACTTCCCACGAGAGGAGGTTTTTATCGAGGATCTGACCGAGGGAGAAAAGAAAGTCCTCGAATTGGTTGCCACAGGTGCCAAACGTAAAGATATTGCTGA
Source organism: Blautia sp. 1001283B150304_161114_C9 (assembly GCF_015668165.1). NCBI lineage: Bacteria > Bacillati > Bacillota > Clostridia > Lachnospirales > Lachnospiraceae > Blautia > Blautia sp. 1001283B150304_161114_C9. The sequence goes on from NZ_JADPGO010000004.1 coordinate 56,635, forward strand.
ACAGCTTTTTATCAGCGAAAGAACCGTATCAAACCACTTACAACATATTTTTGAAAAGTTACAGGTGGGGTCTACGATAGAAGCAGTAACAAAAGCAATACAGTTAGGGTATATTGCGCCCATATAAATGAAAATATATGTTTTTGCAAACCATCACTCTCTCATTTCCTCTATCCTTTATGTGTTCCACCCAGATTGCCTAAGCAATCGGAACACGCACACCCTGCTTCGCAGGCTGCACATCAAAAGAAGCAAGCACTGCCGTTGTCATGACAAACGGCTCATTTTCCACTACTGCCCTTCCGGACAATGTGGAAAAATGACACAGGGAAGTATCCCTGACCCTCTTGATTTTTCATCTTACTCTTGACCCTCTTTTTTCATTTTGCTACAATAAGCAGTGGACAGGTATGTCCAAACAACCAAATAAAAATGATACGAACTGTTGTAAACCGAACAAGTTACAGCAGTTTTTTTGTACCCATTTTTAGAGAATCGCAAACAATCATAAGAAATGAGGAATGGAAAATGACAGAACGTACACGAAAACACCCCGTACAATTTTACCTGAGTGATGATGAACAATACATCCTGGATGAAAAGTTCCGGCTCTCCAAAATGAAAAGCAAATCTGCTTTTCTCCGGAAGTTGGTGCTATATGGATTTGTCTATGATGTGGATTACTCCCACATCCGTGAAATGAACGCCTTGCTGGGAAATATCAGTGGTAATCTCAATCAGATTGCCAAGCGGGTAAACACAACAAATACCATTTACAAAAAAGATATGGAAGATATAAAGGAGCTGATGGATCAGATATGGCAGTCACAAAAATCCATGGTATTAAAACAACCGTTGATAAAGCAATAGAATACATCTGTAATCCGGATAAAACTGATGAAAAGATTTATATTTCATCTTTTGCCTGCGCCCCGGAAACCGCTGCACTTGATTTCAAATATACTTTAGACCACACCACAGAACAAAATTTTTCTGACGGTCAGGATAAAGAAAACAAGGCATTTCATCTGATACAGGCATTCCTGCCGGGAGAAGTTTCTTACAAAGAAGCTCATGCCATTGGAAAAGAATTAGCAGATAACTTATTACAGGGAAAGTATTCTTATGTACTGACCACACATATAGATAAAGGTCATGTACATAATCATTTAATCTTCTGTGCTGTAGATAATATCGAACACAAGCATTATCACGATTGCAAACAAAGCTATTGGGAAATCCGAAAGCTCAGTGACCAATTATGCCAGGAACATGGTCTGTCTGTTATTGAGCCGGATGGAAAACGTGGCATGAAATATAATGAATGGACTGCAAATAAAAATGATGCCGGGTGGAAATCACAGATACGAAAAGATATTAACCAAGCTATCAAAGCCGTTTCCTCTTATGAGGAATTTCTTGCTTTAATGAAAGCCAAAGGCTATGAAATGAAGGGCACAGAAATTTCTGAAAACGGAGGAAAATATATTACTTTCCGCCCTGTTGGAAAAGACCGTCCTGTCCGTGGAAGTGCTAAGTCACTGGGCAAAAACTTTACGAAACAACGGATCAAAGAACGGATAGAAAATAAACGTCAGCACACTCCGATGCCCTACACACGGAAACGTATTATTGATACCGCTTCTGATCCCAAATTTGCTGAAAATATTGGTTTGAAAAAGTGGGCCGCAAAGGAAAATTTGCAGATTGCTTCTGAAACATACAATCAAATGCTTGCTCGAAACATCCACAATTTTGCTGAATTGGATAACAAGATTTTATCTCTGCAGGAACAAAAAAAATCCGCCAATACCACCATCGTTTCACTGGAACACCAAATGCAGGAACTTGCCGAAATCATTAAATATGCGGAACAATATCGTGAAAATAAATCCTATAATGACCGCTATAAGAAATCCAAAGATCCTGATAGATTTTTGAGAAAATATGAATCGCATATTATCCTTTTCTCCGGTGCGGAACGTATGCTACAGCGGAAAGGCATCGACCCTGCGCATGTGAATTTGAACCACTTAAAAACACGATATAATGAAATGTTGTCGAAGAAAAAAGAACTTGTCAGTCATTATAAAACCACAAATACAGAAATAAAGGAACTGGAATTAATCCGTCAGAACATGGAAAAATATCTGGATATTACACCACCGAAAACAAACAAAACACTTGATTCTACAACACCGGAAATCATGACCACCCGTCCAACGGGTGGTTTGCTCTAGGGCTATAAGCCCTTGTTACTAGGCCAGCGTCTCAAGGCGCTGGCTTTCTCTTTAGGCTATGGGAATTCTGTTTTCACATTCTTCCCACAGCTCCGTTCAAGCCATATTGCTCTTGACTCGTCGCTACCCCTTAAGGGGCATTGTTACTACTTAGCATTAACCCTTAAAAGGGTCTTCATATTCTTTTACACTTAACTTATCCATTGCGATATCATGCTTTTCCTGTTCCTGGATATACTTTTTTATTGTTGCTTCATTTAATCCTACTGTGCTAACATAATATCCTTCTGCCCAGAAATGACGATTTCCAAACTTATATTTTAAGTTTGCGTGCTTGTCAAATATCATAAGTGCACTTTTACCTTTTAGATATCCCATAAATGAAGATACGCTTATCTTCGGTGGAATACTTACTAACATATGAATATGATCTGGCATCAGATGTCCTTCAATTATTTCAACACCTTTATAACTGCACAATTGTTTTATAATATCTCGGATGTCTGCTTTATATTGATTATAAATTACTTTTCGTCTATACTTTGGTGTGAAGACGATATGATATTTGCACATCCATTTTGTATGTGCGAGTGAATATTCTTTCTTCGCCATAAATTACCTTTCCTTTCTACAATATAGCCTGAACAACTTTATTGTACACGGAAAGGTAATTTTTTTGTATAACAATCGACGCGCACCCATAATAGGCTGACGGAGAAAAAATTATTATTTTTCATTGTTCTCTTGACGGGTAGCACACCACATAGCGGGTGGTTAATTGTTTCGTCCATCTACATTTTTCGGATCAACGAAAAACTCCAATGGACTCAACAGACTAAAGTCCATAACAGGAACAGCCAGCCCGAAAGAATTTACGGACTGGCTGTATCAGCAGAGTAATGTAATTGTGGAGCTGACGGATTATTAAAACTTAGCCTATCGTTCTAATGCGCTCTATAATTGAGTGCTGTTGCAAAGATTTCTTTTGATATACTGATACTACATGATAGACCATCACAACCGCAGCAAGGTATAAAAACACAAAAAGAACTGGGAAGTGATATTCAAAGTATGAAAGTCCGGGAATTTTTGATATTTGGGTACAAAGCAGCAATCCGATTGGTATGCCTAAAATGCAGCTTCCTATAAAACTTCCAACCAGATAGATGAAACTTTCCGACTGCTGTACTTTTCGCAACTGCAATTTTGTCATACCTGTAGCTTCCAGTAGTGCATAGTCGTGTCTTCTGGCAATTGCATTTGTAATGCTGGTATTCAGCATATTTATAAATGAAAACAGACTAATAAGCACCACCAAAACTGTAATGATGACTTTCGCATTATGGAAGTAATCTTCCAATGCCATAACATCATCAGCCAAAACAGACACATCAACTCTGTCGTCATCTATAAAAATTTCTTTGATTATCTCTGTTGCTACGTCTTTTCCGTTATCATCCAAACAAATATACCATGCAAGCGTACAATTCATTTCTGACAGTGATTTCATATTTTCACCACTTGTATAAATAACAAGCCCGGTATCGCTGTTTTCTACAAATCCGCTTACAACTAACGCCACTTCTTTTTGACCATATCCTGTATCTATGATATACGGCAGATAATCTCCAACTTGAAGCTGCATATTCAGTTTCTGATAATAAGGAGACTGTCTATTGATAGCAACAGGAATTGCTCCATTCTGTAATTCATGACTTGGTTGCATACCCTCAACAATTTCATTTTTAAATGTTTCTGGATTTACAGCATTTTCAATGGACAGTTCAAATTTTTCCCCCTCGGAATTTGTCAGAATGCCGTCCAGCATATACAATTCATAAACATCTTTTACACCTGAAATGTTATACAATTTTTGCTTTTGTTCTTCTGTAAATGGTGTAGATTTCATTAAATCATAGGTGGATTCTTCATCAGCCGTTGAATTTAGTAGTACAAATACATCACTATTTCCCTGATAAGGTTGTGACGCAAGTCTTTCGGGATTTATCGCATTCAATATTGAAAAAACACCGAACATTAAAATCCCACTCATAATGAGAGATAAAAATGTATAGGCAGCTTTCTTTCTATTGGCTCTACAATACATCCACCCGATTCTTATAGGCGTAAGTTTACGCTTTGCCCCAACACTTCTAAAATAGTTTGTTGCCTGTGTATGTTGTGCTTCTATTGGTGATGTAGATGCAGCCATTTTCGCTGGTGCTTGAAAAGCCAAAGCTGTGATAATCCAAATAAATATGCCGGAGATTACCGCACATACAATGCTTGGTATCCAGTAAAAATGAAGTGGTAAAACTATGTTTACCAGAAAACCGATGACTGTTCCCAATACAATGCAAGGTTTTGCTATTTTGTCACGTTCTTTCTTGACCACTGATTTAATTTGCTGGTATGTTGCGCCGATTGCCCGTAATTGTGCAAATTCATGTACTCGTTGCAGTACAGATACATAAAGAATATTTTTGACAGCCAGCCCTGCCGTACAAAGAAGTACAATAACAATTCCTAAAACAGTTCCTACTGCTTCAGTTGTATTATTTACATGGGCGATCTGCTGCGTACTAAGCGTTGCGTTGCACAAAAGAATACCAGAAAAGCTCAACAGAAATGCCGCAATCAAGATGATAACTCTGATTAGAAATGTCCTATTCTTTTCAGAGAATACACTCTTTTCAGCAATCCTTTTCTCTATTCTCTCTGTATCATTTTCAAAAGGATAATTCATAATTCCCACCTCCTTTAACCTACAATTTTGCCATCCTCAATCCGCACAATGCGGTCTGCGAGCTGGGCAATCTCGTTATTGTGAGTAATCATTACAATGGTCTGATTAAATTCTCCGCTGGTACGTTTCAAAAGCCCTAACACATCTGCACTGGTCTTGCTGTCGAGATTTCCAGTCGGTTCGTCAGCAAGGACAATCGCCGGCTTTGTAATTAAAGCTCGTGCAATCGCTACACGCTGCTGTTGACCGCCTGAAAGATTGTTTGGCATATTTTCCAGCTTATCTTCTAAAGCCAGCATATACACAACTTCGTCCATAAATTTCTTATCTACGGTATCACCATCCAATTCCACAGGCAGGACGATGTTTTCATATACATTCAAAATCGGAACCAGATTGTAGTTTTGGAAAATAAACCCTATGTTACGACGGCGGAAAATTGTCAATTCATCATCATTTTTTTTCGCAAGTTCTTCCCCCCGTACAATCACGCTGCCGGAAGTGGGGGTATCAAGTCCTCCCATCATGTGGAGTAACGTAGACTTGCCGCTGCCGGAAGTTCCAACTACGGCAACAAATTCTCCCTGTTCCACAGTAAAATTTACACCATCAAGGGCACGAGTGATGTTTGGTTCTGTGCCATAATACTTCTTTAAGTCGATTGTTTGTAAAATGCTCATATTCAAATGCTCCTTTCAAGGCTTTCTACCTGTTGATGAAGTCATTGTAAACCACAAATGTTACACAAATGTCCGAGGTAGGAAAAATTTTTATCGAAAATCGAGATGAAATGTTACAATGCTCGGACATTTCAAAAAAAGTGGCTGTATCTTACCTGACAGGAAGCATAATAGAAAATTCTGAACCGTGTCCCGGCTCTGAAACGACTTTGATATAGCCGCCCTGCCTTGTCACAATCTCACGGGCTAAATACAAACCTATCCCCACGCCCTGTTGCTCATGTACTTCTTCCTCCCGGTAGAAACGCCGAAAGATGGATGCCTGATTGCTTTCAGAAATGCCCTTTCCGGTGTCGGTAACTTTGACCTCTACATACATTTCCCACAGAACCACCGATACAGAAATCTTTCCTCCCGGCGGTGTGTACTTTACCGCATTGTCCAGCAGATTGAAAAGGGCTTCGCTTGTCCACTTGCTGTCATGGGAGATTATCAAATTTTCCGGGCAATCCACGGATACAGCAATTTCTTTTTTCTCTGCGGCATATACAATACTGCTCATAGCTTGTGCAAGCGTATGGAATAAGCTGCTGTCTTTCTTTTCTAATCGTATTGCTCCGGTTTCTAACCGGGATGTTTTAACCAGTGCTTGGAACAGAAAATCCAGTTTATCAGTCTGACTGCGTATGCCTTGCAAAAAGTCCATCCGTTCTTCTTCTGAAACAGGCTTTGTTAAAAGTGTATCCGTTACCATTTGCAAATTGCTGACAGGCGTTTTGACTTGATGCGAAATATCAGAAATCAGCATTTGAAGCTCCTGTCGTTCCATGTCTACCTTGTGCCGGTTTTCCTGCATAATCTCATACAACCGGATTAAGCGGTGGTTGATACGGGCAAAAAGAGTTTCACTATCATTTGACTTTTGTAATTCCTCGTTTCCATCAATCATGTTGTCCAGCGTCCGGCACAAATTAGAAGTAAAATGAGAAAGGCGTTTTCCAAAAAACAGCACCAATAGCCAAATCCAGAAAAATGCACAGAGTGTCAATGTTCCACCTGCTATGAAAATTCGTATATCCTGCATTATACCGCCGAGAATACCGGTAATTACCAGCATAGAGAAAACCATGCCAGCACTAATCAGTCTACAAATTTTCTTAGCAGAAAGGTTATTCAGTTTCATTTCTTTTCGCCTCCTGTCCATTGATAACCCATACCGTAAACCGTTTTGATATATGTGTCGCCATCCGCTTCAATCTTACTGCGAATGCGGCTGATAGAAGTAGTAAGGGTATGTTCATCTACATATTTTTCATCAACGTCCCACAGCCTTTCCAAAAGTTGTTGGCGGGTAAGTACCTGCTTCGGATTTTTAAGAAATAGGTTCAGCATTTTATATTCCATCACAGAAAGCGCTAATGGTTTCCCGTTCAAACTTGCAAATTGTTCCGAAAAATCCAGAAACAGGCTACCATCCTCGTAAATATCCTTAGCTGGTTTGTGATGTTCCAACATAGCGAACATGGCTTTGATCTTTCGCTACAAAGCACTAATCGAAAAAGGTTTCGTGATATAATCCACTGCACCAGCTTCATATCCTCGTATCTGATCGCTTTCCTGATCGTTGGCAGTTAGAAATATAACTACTGTATCAGGATGCTCTGGCTTGATAAGACGGCATAGGTCATAACCATTTCCGTCTGGTAAATTTATATCCAGCAATACCAAATCAAAAATGTTTGTTTTTAATGATTCAGCGGCTGTCCTTGCATTCAGAACAGAAGTTATTGTGTAACCGTCCAATTCCAAATTATAAGTAAGCGTTTTATTCAAAAGATTATCGTCTTCGACAATTAAAATCTGCTTCATATTGTCACTTCCTTTTCTTTTTGCAGATAGTATAACAGGCAAATGTCCGAGAATTGTTACAAGGACAAATATATTTTCCATTTTACAGCTTTTTTCTGTGTACTGCAATTTTATAAAAGAAAGGACAGCAGTGTCAAATTGCTGTCCTTACGGCTTATTATAGCTGGTAGTGTATAAGCGTGGGTTCATCATATTTGGTGTGGTATCTTTAACTATGGGAAACTCCTGTTTCCCATTTTGAAACAGCAGCTTTAGAAACACCTATATATGAGGCCAATTCGTCCTGTGTAATTCCTCGCTTATGGCGGTTTTCAATCAGAATGTGGCCGAGATTGATTTCTTTCATGTTCTTTACCTCCTAACAGTAGTATAAAAAAATGAGGCATGAAAAGCAATAGAGCTACTTTTAACTTCTTGTGAAAAAGTAAACCAGCAGGAAACCTCCTACTCATGTCCCCCCTTCGCTGCAGAAAGTTTTCTATAAGTGGCTGATTCAGCCTGCCCCTAACATTGCCTACATGGTATACGTGATACTATGTCAAGATTGACTATTCTATTTTCTTTGCTACCACCACCATTCTTCCATTCCTGGCAGAATATTCGCAAGTTACTAATGTCAGCAGATCATCCCCATACTCCGGAATAACATTGGTTTCATACAGGGACAATCTCTTACACTTCCTCACATATTCGTCAAACTTTTCATTCTTATCCGCATTCACAAATTCATAAAATGCAAATCCCTTTGTATCGTATACTGTAGTTTTAAACACTGCCGCAATCTCGTATTTTCCATTCTCCGTCAGCGTATCAAACTGGATCACCTTATGCTTCTCGTAAAAATCCTTATTTTCATAATCTGCCAGTGCTGCGAACATCGTGCCATTTTTCATATGATGACCATAAATAATAAGATTGTCACTCCTGGGCGAAAGCGTACAATTTTCTCCCACAAATGGTACACCATATGCACTGTATTCTTTATCAAAACCATGTTTCAAATAAAAATCCGGCTGATCCGGGGTAAACATGACCGGATAATTAACAGGTGTTCCCTCTATGGTAATCCAGCCTGCCATATCATTATTCTGTTCAAATAAAGCAGCATATTCCGTCAGTATCCCCTGTTCATTTTTTTCATTCGCCATCTGCCCATCACTTTCTTCTGTATTCAAAGCCTTTTCGTTCTCTACTAAATTTTCCAGATATTCAAATTCAGCACTGCTTTCTTCTGCTTCCTGCAGATAACGATAAACACTGCCTGCAGAGTACATCCAGACAGCAAGACACACTATTATTCCCAAAGCACGAAATCCATGTCTTATTTTCTTCATATGAGTTCCTCCTTATGTCCATTTTCAGTATCATTTTCATGGAAAAAGGCGGCAGAAAATGCCCTCACGCACTCTCTGCCGCCTATACCTCTATTCACTTAAATCACTTTTTCTCACTCATCCATGCTTCTTTCCGGTTTCTTCTCTGGTTCCCTCACTGGTTTGTCAGTCTGTGCCACACGTTCCTTATTCAATGCCAGCTTTTCCATGATAGACATTCCCTTTGTGTCCGTTTTTTCCTGCTTCTCCGGTTTTATATTATTGAGAACACCGTCAATCTGGTTATAATTTACCTCTTCCAGTTCTTCCACTTTTGTCAAAGGATTTTTCTCTCTCCGTTCCGCCAGATCATCTATACGATTTACAAACGCTTTCGCTGCTTTTACATCTTCTACAGGTTCCCCCTCATCAATGACCCCCTGCAGCCATTCTCTGATATATCCTGCATCTCCGCTTTGTAAATCACAATAAATCTGGCTCACATTTTCTTCTCTATCATCCACCGCATCCCAATATTCATAAGTATCATACTCTTCTGAAAATTTATCGATTTCCACAGCCAGCTCCCTGCAGTCTTTGTCATAATTTTCTGCTATTTTCTGGCTTTCCAAAGCTTTTGTTTCCCTATCCCATACTTCCATTTCCGGGAAACGGGCAATGGCATCCTTGATTGCCTGCTGTACCAGCGGACTATCCCGAAATTCCGGCACATGGTTGATCATATCCACATCAATCGCCTTACCACTTACCAGATCAAACTCACTGTCCATATAACGCTCAGTTCCTTCCGTATGCAGCGTAAATCCAATGCCTTTTACAGCACTCATTCTTTCTGATGGAATCGCTTCATACAAACGCACTGCTTCCTCAAAGGTAAGATTTTCATGGTATTCCCCAAGACTCGGAAATTCCATACACTCCGCCACATAAAATGTCAATGTCTGCACCGGATGTTCCGTAACCACCTCTGCTTTTGGCTGATCAGATGCTGTTTCCCGGAAACTTTTCACTTTTTCTTCCAGATATTGATTTGCTCTGGCTAAGTATTCCTCAATAGTTCCGGACTTCTCTGCTGTAATAGGATTGATGTCTACCATCATACCTCCAACGGATAAGCCATTCTCATGAAGCATATCAAAAAATACATCTTCCCTGATTTCACCCTGATATTCAATCACCACATCCACATCAGAATCTTCCCTTTGAATATCCGCAGTCCGGCTTCCATATACCCTTGCTGCAGTCACTTTCACATCATACCCGGCATCATCCACCATACTTTGTGCATAAGCCAATACCGTTTCCTCTATGTCTGCCCGGCTCATCTGGTTCAATGCTTTCTCTGGTTCCGTTTTATCAGAAACAGGCGGTACCTTTAATACTTCTTTCTTTGCTTCCCTCTGTGCCTGTTCCTGACGCACCAGATGGACGAATCCATCCAACACCGCCGGATGGCTGTCTACCAGAAAATCTATATTTCTATTTCTCTCCCAACTGTCCATATCCTCCGCTACCGGGATTGTCTTTGCCCATTCCTTGTTTTCCCGTGAAAAGCGTCCGTCCTGCTCTTTCAGACGGATGCTGCTGGAAAGAACGTAAACAACCCGCTCCATACCATATCCGTCAAGCACTTCCTCTGCCGCATCCGGCTGCAGATGCATCCCGTCAAAATTATCACGGATAGCCGCTTCTATGGCATTTTTGCAGGCAATGTTCTCGTTTCTGGATATTCGATACTGTTCCAGTTCCCCGTGTTCTCTGGCATACGCCGCTGAGTGGGCATACACCGAAAAGTATTCCTCAGATAGTTTCTGCGGCTCTATGCGGTTTGCTTCTTCCACACGCTCCATGAATGACTCATAGTTCAACACCTCCCCATCCTCATAGTCCAGGTTCTCATCTTCCAAAATTTCACTCATAGCTTCTTCTATGTTTAAATCCGTATTGTCATAAACTCCTCCGTCCAACTCCCGGTAATTCCGGCTGTAAAAGGTATAATCAAATCCTTCATCCGTATGCTGGATGGTAAAATACCGTCCGCCAATCGCATAAGCAATCTGTGTCTCATGCAGATCAATCGCAACATCAATCTGCTCTACTACGGATTGTATCTCCGGATTATCCCACCCTTCTACCTCCCGGTAATCGAAAATCATGCGGTCTATGCCGTTATAACAGTGGATAAAGTCAAGACTTCCCGGAAGCGGATTGCTGTTCTGGATACCAAAGGCTTTTCTCTTATCATTGGGCAGTGCAAAGTACGCCTGTAATGCTTCTTTTATGTCTGCATACTTCTTTATGTCCAGCGGCCCGGCTTTCTGCAAATCCTCTACTACATAATAGTGGTCAATATAGGAATGCTCTGCTTTCTGCTCTGTTCTATCCTGTTGCTGCTCTAAAAACTGCGATACTTCTTGAAATCCAAAACGATCTACATACTGAGCATGGTTCTCCCCATTCTGATGAATCAGTACAATATCACTGACTGACAGGGAATGTCCGGTAAAATCTTCCGGACGAAACAGGTTAAACTGCTCAAAAATATCATCCAGGGTCTGTCCTTTTTGAAGCGGTGCTGTATAAATCAGCTCGTAGTTTCCCTTTTCCACCTGCAGACCGGATTTTTCCAGTAAATCCAGACTGGCGAAACGATGGTAGTGCAGCTCTTCACCATCTTTTAACTGATAAATACCGAAACGGTCTGTCTCTCCGGTAAACAATTCTTTTTCTTTCTCATTTAAGAAAACAGGTGCCTCCAGTTCCTTTCTTGCATTTTCAATCACCTGCTCATGGACACGAAAATCCGGATGATGAAGCGTATCCCGAAGCTCCTGTGCCAGCTTATAGGTATCTTCCATATTTCCTGTTTTCTCCGCATACATGTGGAGTAGTTTCCATTCCGAATCATTCAATACAGGTTCCCCAAAGTCTATACGATTAATCAGGTTTTCTACCTGTTTTTCTATAGAAAGTTCTGTGCTTTCTACTACCTCTGTTCCATCTACATCAAACCAGAAATCATAAAAAGCCGGGTAATCATCTCCTTTTCCATTTGATGCCAATATCGACATCACCTCTGCGCCCTGATCTCTGAAATATTCTTCCACATCGAAATCTCCCAGCGCATCCTCATCCATTCCGGCAATGGTCTCCATCTGTTCTTTTACCCATTCCCGGCTCTGATCTGTTATTTTACATACCACATAATCCGTTTCAAACTGAGAGGAAAACATAACCACCACATCACTGTCTTTAATCGGTTCCTGCTCCATTGCTTCCATCTCCTGGTCAATTTTACGGAAGGCAGCCTCATTTTTCTCCATTTCTTCCTTAAGTCTGCGAAATTTCTCTCTGTTTTCATCCCATGCTTTCTGTAATTCTGCATATCTTCCCATATCTGCTCCTTTCCGGGTTATCCCTACAATGCCGCTTCCTGTTTCTTTGCCGTTTCCACCATCGGTGCTGTTTTCTGCTGTCCGGCCTGCTTTTCTTTCATAGACTGCAGTTTCTCCATGATGGAGGACTTCTCCTGCTTATCTGGCAGTTTTTCTACACCTGCTGCTTTTTTCCCATCCGCAATCTTCTCTACTCTCTGCTCCAGATTTTCTATTTTATGGATGTCCTTTTCAATCTTTCCTGCATTTTTCAGACAGAAATCCTGCATGGCGCGATAAGGACGTTTCATCTGATAGAAAAATCCTCCCTCTTTTGGCTGTGCTACCTCCTGTGCCTCTTTTCCGACTATCGCTCTCCCCACATTTTTAACATGAGTTGTAGCTGCCCTCAGTTCTCCGGCAACCTGATCAATCTTATCCATCGAACCCTGCATTTCTTTCGCACTCTGCAGTAATGACTCCCGCATCTGGGTAAGATTTTCCTTTACCCCTAAGAACTCACACACATGATTTAAGGCAGTCACACCCTGATCCTTAAAATTCTGAACAAGCTGTGCTGCCTTTTCATTCAGCCTGGTCTTCATACTATGTATCTGCTCCTGCAGGTGATTGGCCTGTTCCTGCAGATTCTGCATCAGGTCAGCCAAAGTATGGCGTACCTCTTTTGTCTGGGGTGTCTGCTGTACCTGTGCAAGCTGTGCCTTGACCGTATCCAGTTCCTCCAGAACGGAAAAGAAATTTTCCTCAATATCATTCATGTAATTCATCAGTAGGTGAACCGTCTGCCGGTTCTGCTCCAAATTCACATCCAGCAGGATTTTTAATAACTCCTCTACGTTTGGCATCTCTGTTTCTTTTTCTTCCGCTACTTCGATTTTTTCATTTTCCAATGGCATTTTTTAGTCCTCCTATAAGCTCGCTGCTTTTTCTCTGTTTTTGTTATTTCCTATTCCCATCTGGCTGCTCTGTTCTTTAAACTGTGCCAGTTTTTCCATAATAGAGGTACGAGCATCCGCTTTTCCGGATAAAGGTGCATCTGCCTCCTGCTCTTCCAGACTATCCTCTGCTCCTTTTTCATCCATATTTAAAAGAGCATTTAATTCTGATAACCGTTCCAGCTTTTCATTCAGCTCCGACTCCTGTGCAAAAGGTTTCTTTACCTCTTCTTTTGCATTTTCAAGCTGCTTTTTGGTATTACTCAACGCTTCTTTTTCCTTTTGCAGTTCCTTTTCCATCGCATCCAGTGCATTACCGATACGGGTCAGATTACCAAAGACATCGGTACCGATTTCTACGTTATGGCTCAATGCACCTTTTAAATTCACCGTGAACTTCTGATAAAAGCTGTCAAACGTAACACTCATTTTAAACCCCAGATACTCTCCGATTGGTGTTGCTACATTGGGTGTTTTTACCTGTCTGCAGAAAGAAATCAGGGCAGTTCCGGCTTCCTTTTTATCCGTATAGATACGTTCTCCAAGTTTCATCGCAAAGCTTTCCTTATCCGCAGGCTTCACCTCTTTGTAATGCGCCAGATCAATCTCATATGCAGCAATCATTTCTTTCGCCGCACTGATTTTCTTCGGATAATTCTTTGCGATATTGTCCTCCAGACGGTAAATCTGGCTGGTATGGTTCGCTTTTAAGAGCTTGAGTTTTGATACCTGAATGTCCAGATCCATCTTTTCTTTTATGTAGGGATTGCCCGTAGCCAGTGCCTTGACTTCTGCATAGGAAAGCGCCGCTTCATCCACATCCTCACAGGAACGTACCGGAGATTTACTGGTCATAATCTGCCCGATGAATTTCTGTTTATTCTCAATAAGCTGCCAGGAGTATGCATCAAATGTTCCCTCTGTGATATAGCGGAAAATGCGGACTTTCGGATTTTCATTTCCCTGACGTAAAATACGTCCTTCCTGCTGTTCAATATCAGTCGGTCATTTTTTGCGGACAGTTCATACATGCTATCCTTTTCTGTTCTCTGCTCCTGCGTTTGCTCTCGTTTGATTTCTCCCTCCGTATCTTCTTGGCACAAGCAGGACAATACCTTGATGCACCAGAGCCCGGGACATATTCAACGCCGCACACCGTACAATTTTTAGCGGGCATTGCTGCCCACCGTTTTGTAGGTATGATATGTAATTCATCGACAAAGCCGATGAATTTATAGTAAATCTTGATTTCCTGCTTCACTGTTCCGTCTGCCATCTTCTCACGCTCCGAAACAAGTATCTTGTCTATGAGTGCGTTTATAACTGTTGCATCCAGTTCTTTTAAGCCTTGATAATTTCGGATAAGGGCGAGGAAGTCACGGATTCCCCGTGATTTCTCGTAGCTTTCATTAAGAGTTTCCGTCACCTCTTTCAGCCTTGCTTCAATTTCAAGCTGCTCTTTCTGGTATTTCCCCGACATCATCTCAAAATTCCGCTCGGTAATACGCTCCATGACCTTATCCTCGTAGAGAGAGGAAAACAGCCTGTCCAGTTCCGCAAGGCGTTTGTTCAGCTTCTTACGTTCTTTCTCTAATGCTTTCGCCCTGCTCTGGTCTGTTTCCGTGAGCCGCTTTTCTATGGCCCTGACCGCCTTTTCATCATTCACTGCCATATCCGCAAAACAGTTGATGTCGGCAAGAACGGCATTGAATAAATCCCTTGCTTCTATATTGTGGGCACTACACTCGCTTCTTCCGTTTCTTGCATAATTATTACATGAATACTGTACACAGTCGATAATCTCTGGGCGTTTCCTCCTGTGTACGTTCATTGCCCGCAGAGCACATCCGCAGTCCACACACTTGATAACGCCTGCAAAAATATTTACAAATCCTCCCTTGTTCTGTGGAAGCCTACGACTTGTAATAAGCTGTTGGACAATATCAAATTCCTCCTGCGTGACTATTCCCTCATGGGTATTGGGTATCACTTCCCATTCTTCGGGCAGCTTAGAGGGGCGTTTCTTGCTTTTCATATTGGCGGCAATCCGTTTGTAGCCTACAAGATTTCCCGCATATATCGGGCTTCTTAAAATGCTCCTCACGCTGTTCCCACTCCAAATATAGCGTTTGTCCTCGTTCCCCTCAAAATGACGTTCAAAGCCTGTTTCGCCACGCTCCGCCGCATAAGCGGCAGGGCGTAGGATATGCTGTTTATTAAGATGTCTGCAAATTTTGGCAACTCCATTCCCTTTTAATGCAAGGTCGAATATCTCTTTTACAACATGTGCCACTTTATCATCTATCAGCAGATGGTTGTGGTCGGCAGGGTCTTTGATATAGCCATAAGGGGCGGTAGTTCCCATGAATTTCCCCTGTTGAAACCTCGCCCGATATGCCGATTTTATCTTAACAGATATGTCAGCGGCATACATTTCGTTTAAAATGTTGCGGAAAGGCGTGATGTCCATAGCAGATTTATTCAAGGTATCTACGCCGTCATTGACCGCTATATACCTCACGTTATGCTCTGGGAAGAAAACTTCCAGATATAACCCACAATCAAGATAGTTTCTCCCCAGACGGGATAAATCTTTCGTAATCACGCAGTTTATCAGACCGCTTTCAATGTCTTTTATCATATTCTGGAAACTTGGTCTTTGGAAATTTGTACCAGAATAACCATCGTCCACATACGTTTTTGCTATGTGCCATCCCTGCTTTTTCACATAATCCGTGAGGATGGATTTCTGTGTCGCAATGCTCGCACTCTCGTTATCCGTACCATCGTCTTTAGATAAGCGGCAATAAATGCCGACTAAATAGATTTTCTTTTCTTCTTTGATTCCTGCCATACTGTAAAACCTCCGTATCTGTCCTATCTGTTTTCATGTCCCATTGCGTACATTCTAAGCGGACAGCCCCTCATTGTCGAAGGTGTCGCCCTCGGCAATCTTCTTCCGAATATCCTCGGAGATAATCGGGACAAACGCTTCTGTAACGGTCTGTGTGCCGACATATTCACGGCTGATTATCATCTGCACTGGTGCTTTTGGCACGATACGCTTTCTCTTTTTATCTGCTTTCTTATCCTCGCCCATACTTAAATCTTCCTTTCCAGACAGGGCAGGGAAGAGTTTGGAAATGTCCCCGCCCTGCCAATCAGATACCATTAATCCTCGCTGTTTAATTCTTTCTGTAATGCTTTAAGGAGTGCCGCCGCTTCATCAGCGTTCAGCGTGATTCCCTTGCCGCACTTTTCACGGTTCGGGGAAAAGCTGCGGATGTCATACTTCGGCTCTTTCCCATTCCATGAAATGAGATTGATTTCCTTTGTGTAGCCACTGTCGCCCGTAGACAATACTGCGATTTCCTTTACGATTTCATACTGGATTTCTCTCATTCTCCATACCTCAACTCTCTGTATTTACTTCCCGAAAAAAGAAGATTAGCGGCTGTCACGGTTGCGTTTCCTCTGCAACTCACGCTCCAAAAGTTTGATGATGGTTTCCTCCATCTGCTTCGGCGTTGTGTTCTTCGGAAAGTATTTTTTCAGCTTGCTTGTGTTGATTTTCAAGGTTTCTTTCTGGTTGCCCTTTTCCTCCGTCATAATCGCAAATATCGTATCCATGTCAAGCCGCCCGCTCTGGCTTAACTGTTTCATCCGCTGTGCCTGTGAGAGTGAGGGCGTTGCTTCTTCGCTCTCCATCGTGGCAAAGAGGTTTTCCTGCTCGTCTTTCTTCAAGAAGGACAGTTCCACCGCAGGCGTGAGGGCGATTTTCCCCTCGTCCACCATCTGCAAAATCGGCGGTATCAGTTCCGTCAGGCGGATAAAACGCTGCACGGTCATCCTGCCCACGCCGAAGCCCTGTGCCACCTTGTCGTCCGTCCGCAACTTCGTCACAACTTGTGACGAGGTTAAGTCTGTGCGGAAACCCTGCCGCTTCATGGCTTCGGATTTCATCTTGTAAGCAAACGCCCGCTCCGATGGCAGGATATTCTCACGCTGCAAATTGCTGTCTACAAGGGTGATGATGGCTCGGTCACGGTCTAAGGGCAGGACAAACGCAGGCACGGTATTTATCCCTGCAAGTTCAGAAGCACGGACACGCCGCTGTCCTGCAATCACTTCATAACCGTCCCCGTCCTCTTTCGGGCGTGTGATTATCGGCGTGACAATGCCAAATTCCTTGATGCTTTCCGCTAACTCTGACAGTGTTTCATCTTCTGCCACATGAAACGGATTGTCGGGGAACGGGTACAAGTCTTTGGTCTTTAACACCTTAAAATCCTGTTTCTTCATTCACATATCTACCTTTCTTTCGCTCTGCTTCTATGATTTTTCTGCAATTCTTCCAACACTTCGGGCGGTATTTTTGACAGCAGCCGCCCCATCTGCTCGTTGGTTCTCTGCAATTCAAATATCTTCTGATTCGCTTTCTGCACCTTTAGTTCCTGCTCGTACTTTTCATCACGCATACGCCCCGCATAGTCTGATTCCTGCCCAATTCTCTCTTTCAAACTGTCGATATACGCCTGCTGTTTCCCGATTTCCTTAGAGAATTTCTCCACGTCTGGCAGCCATGCAGAGAGTAAATCTAACGCTTTATCCCTTTTCTTCCCTGCGTTAAAGGCGTTGATGTCGGATAGGGCAGACACGATTTCTTCATACTGTTTATCAAGCCTGCCGCCTAATTTATAGAGCCATGTGGGGACGTGTTTCCGCTTGGTTTCCATTGAGGACTGCCCCCGTTCAAGCTGATTCCACCGTGAGGACATCCGCTCATGGTAGGCGGTCTGCCACTCGGATAATGATTTCTGGTTGCCTAAGATAGCTTTCGCTGACAGCTTATTGTCTGGCGTAATCGGCACAAAGCAGAGGTGCATATGGGGCGTTCTCTCGTCCATATGGACGACAGCGGAGAGGATATTCTGCTTTCCAACACGCTCCGAAATGAAGTCAAGAGCCGTCTGGAAATACGCTTTTTGTTCTTCGGGCGGTAACTGGTTCATAAATTCTGGTGAAGCTGTGATGAGCGTTTCCACCATCATCACGCTGTCTTTCCTTGTCCTGCACCCCGCTTCGGCTACCATGCGGTTAATCTCTTTCTTGTAGGTGTACTTTGGTGGTGCTATGAGATGGTAATTGTTTTTAGAGCGTTCCATATCTATATCTGGGTTGCTTTTGTAGGCTTCTTTCTTCCGCTCGTTGTGGCGTTCACAAGCCGCAACGCCGCCCGCTTTTCGTTTCTGGAAACGCAGGATTGCATAAGGCATAGGCGGATTCCTCCTTTCTTTCGGCGGGTGACCGTCCTTTGGGGTGACAGCGGTGACGGTGGTGACAGCAGTTTTGGGATACCCCCTGCCGACTGCCGCAACTGTCACCCTCACCCCCTGCATGACGGTCATGTCGATGATGACGGTGTTTTTGGGATACCCCCCCTCGCAAGAGCCGTCACCGTCATGCCGCCATTCTTTTATCCGAAGCCGTAAGGCGTAGGATAGCAGGGCACAGCCCTGCCTTAAGGGAGTCCAGAGGGAACGTCTGGCACACGACTTTGCAGGGCAAAGTGTAGTGTGTTACACCCTGTAAACGCAGTCGGAAAAATCGGAATGATTTTTCTGACCGCAGGGGTGGTTTTACACGACCGAAAAGGGCGAGTAAATCTCACGCCTGCATTTTGCGTTTACGGGGTGTTCTCCCGTAGGGATGACAGCGGCAGGGTATCCTAAAATCACTGTCACCACCGTCACTGCTGTCACCCGCAGGGCAGAGCCGCCAGCTTTACATGGCTTTAAGCGTCAATGACAGTAACAGGGGGGGGTATCCTAATATCGCTGTCACCACCATCACCGCTGTCACCCGCCCTCCTTGCAAGGGCAATCCGCCTGCCGTCTTTCCTGCGGCTGTACTGGTAGCAGATACGGTTCTCGCTTAAAAATGTGGTGCGGTATTCATTCAGCCATTTCGTAATCACCGTGGGTATGGTTTCCGTTTCCCCCATAGCGGCTAACAGTTCCGTTGCCGTGCCTATCCATTCTTCCTTATCCCTCATAAAATCCACCAACCGAAAAAGGACATCTGGTATCGTTTCTTTCGCAAGCTGCTCCTGCGTTTTCCGCTCCACAAGCTCCCAACGGCAATCACGGAAACGCAGCGTGTATTCCTGATAAGGCGTGTCCCTGCCCGTCACATACAGCTTGGCGGTGTCAGACGCACGTTTCTCCTTTTCCAGAACAAAGGTAGCGTCCGCACTCCCCGTTAATCCTGTCGTCCCAGACACCTTGTTGAACACGTCGCTGTCATTCTGCTTTCGGATGTGGTGTACGACAATGACCGCCAGAGAGTGCCTGTCGGCAAAGTCTTTGATGAGGGAGATGTCCCCATAGTCGCTTGCATAGGCATTGTCTTTTGAAGCTGTACGGACTTTCTGCAAGGTATCAATGACAATGAGCCTGCTGTCTGGGTAATCTTTCAGATAATCTTCAAGCTGCACGATAAGACCGTCTGACAGCTTGCAGCTTGCCACGGCAAAGTGGAGCCGCCCGCTTGCTTCGTCCGTCAAACGAAATAACCTGTCCTGTATGCGGCAGAACGTGTCCTCAAGGCAGAGGTAAAGCACATCGCCCTCCATTGTCGGCATATCCCATAAAGGGATTCCCTGCGACACGCATAAGCATAGCTTCAGCATGAGCCAGCTTTTGCCTATCTTCTGTGAGCCGCAGAACAGCGATAAGCCTGTCGGGATAAGGCTGTCCACCACAAAGGATGGTTTCTCAAGCGGTTCATAAAGGAGCGTTTCGGCGTTGACTGTCTGTAACTTCTGCATGGCTTTCCTCCTTTCGGGCGGTGTCTTTGTTTTCGTTGCACATAGGCGTTGACCTCCTTAAAAATAGATTTACTCCCACGGAAAAAAGTGAGAGTATGTAATGCCGCCAATCCCACACAAATAAAAAACAGATTTCTTTTTCGGGCGGTGTCGGTCACGGTTGGAGATATTTCTTCAATTTCCGCCTTTACTTTCTCCTTTGCAATCGCAACAGATTTCTGTATTGCCGAAGCGGTGCAATGCTCCATAGCGGCGATTTGGTAAAAATTGAACTCATACTCGTAGTAGAGCAGGAAACGCCGCCTTTGTATCTCTGGAAGGCTCCCAACCGCCTTATAGAGCGTTTCATTCCGTTCTTCCTCAACCATGCGTTCATCAAGGCTCTTAGGCACACGCAACGCCCGTCTGTAAAGGGTTTCGTCCCATACCTCGTTAAACTCCCTGTGCCGCTCGTCCCATTAGAAAAGATTCCTGTTCCTGCGCTCCATCTGCCGAAACTCCATAAAGAACTGTTCCGACACTTCCAACTCGTGGGATTTGCCCTGCCCGTCCTTAAAGCTGATAAAATACCTTGTGCCGCTTTCCGTGGATTCCTCCCGAAGCGTGTATGCCTTAACCCTGTATGCCATCCTGTTGTCCTCCTGCAAAAAATGAGTGAGGGGATTTCCATCCCTCACCCAGTAGCCCGCAGGATGGCAGGCTGTTTTAGAAGCTATAAAATTTTCCGCAGCTTCTTCCGCAGATGGTCTAACCTCGCATAGATGGCACCAGTCGTCAAATGCACAAGCGGGGCAATCTCCTTTGTGGAATACCCCTGCATTTTCAGCAGGACGATTTTCAAGGTACGCCCGTCCACCGTGACTAATACTTGATAGAGATTTTCGCTCTCAATCTCTTCCAGTAACTCCGCAACCGTACCCACTTCCGCCTGCCGCTCCCTGCCTGCCATGTCCTCAAGATATTCCGCAACGTCATTCGTCCATCGGTAAAACCGCCTGTTGGAATTGAAGTCTGCCCTGTCCGCCATGCGTATCTGCTCAATGGTCGCTTCATCAACGCCGCACTCACGCAGCAGCTTTTCCTCCGCTTCTTTCCAGATACGCCATTTCCTGTCCTCCCGTCCGTGGTTGTATGCCATTCTTACTTCCTCCAATCAGAATTGATTGAGAGGGCAGAGAAAAGCCCCCTCATCTTCCCAAAGGAAAAAACAAGGGGGCTGAACGCCTTAAATTTTAATTTTCTATTATCTTTCTTAGTTTTATTAGGATTCTGGCTTTGCGTTTGTTTACAACGCTCTGGGTTATGCCCAACCTCGCCCCGACTTCACGCTCGGAAAGTCCGTCAAAAAAGATTGCCTGTATCAGCTCCTGTTCACTATCCGACAGCAAAGGCAGGGCGGCTTTCAGCCTGTCCACCATGACCGCATTGACAACGGTTTCTGCAATGTCCACCGCTTCATCAGTGATAAAGTCCAGAGGATTCCCCTCGCTGTCCGTAAATCCGTCGAGAGATAGCAGTCTATTCTTTGTATCTAATTTTTGCAGATAACGCCACCGTTCCTTGTCACGGTAGAAGTCTGTGTATTGCTCCCTCACGACTTCAAGCAGACAGCCTTGAATGGGGATAAACAGCTTGTCCATATAGGTCTGGTCGGATTCCCTGCAACGGCAGAACTCCGTGTAGGATAATTCCACATAGCCGCCACTTTCTCTGATATATACCTTTCTTGGTGCATATTTCACCATAAATACCTCCCATCTGAATTTTTGAAATGTAAAAAATCCAGATGGAGAGGCGGAGAACGACACCGCATATCAGAAACAGCCCTACGGCACTTTCCAACAAAAATCGACAAAAGAAAAACCGCAAAGGCTCTGTGACCTTTACGGTTATAGGAAATAGTAATTCTATTGTATGGAGATTGTACTTCTACTTTCAAGGTGAGAAGTACCGTTGCACTGGCAGAAATTTTTTTAACTGGTTTCCTGCCGTTCTCTGATATGCTATGTATTGATAAATTTTGCTTCGTATGAGCAGATAGATAACTGCCCGAAAAAAGGACATAAAAAAATCCCTCCAAATTTAAAAACAAATTCAGAGGGTAATTTAGGGTATAACAAAATAACCCACCCGAATATCGTTTTTTTTATTTGGTGAGTTTGTTCTTTCAAATACGAAACAAATGCTCATGTACGGTAAAGTATCACAAGAAAATTATGTCGAATTGACAGCCGCCTCCGCTATACCGAATAAGGAAATAAAGAGTCCTCAAATTTTGCGCTACTAAATGAAGACGAGCGGAAGTAATCTCCCGCTCGTCAGTAAACTTAACTATGCCATATCAATCCCGCTTCTTTCCCGCCACCGGCACTAAGAACAGCGCGGGCAACAGCAGGAAAGCGGTACAGACCAGCCCCCAGGGTATGGACACCTGCTGGGCTACCAGCCCCACAATAGGCCCGCCGATGATCTGCCCGAAAGAGTCCAGCTGTCCGCTGGTGGAAAAGACTGTGGCGCGCATTTTCTCATCCACTTGGTCGTTCATCCAGGCGGCCAGCACAGGCTCCTTGATGGTGCGCATAAGCCCCGCCAGCAGGAACACCAACAACATGAACCAAAAGCTCCGCCCCACCGCGAAGAGAACCAGGAACAGGATATACCCGGCGCTGGTGGACATGACCACACTGGTTCGGCTGACAGTCCCTTTTTTCTCCATGCGGGCGATGAGCAACTGAGAAGCCAGAATACCTAAGCCGTTGCCGATAAGACTGATAACACCGAACCAAGTGACGCTGTTCAGCGGCCCGATAACGGGTATTACCGTGTCATCCAGAAAATGAGCGGTGGAGAGCCGGTCAAAGCCTTCACTGGCAAGTCCCCCGCATAGTGTGATTGCTAAGAGCGCCAGCAACACAGGTGCGCCTTTCACAAAGCCCAGGTTGAGCTTGAACAGGCAGACAAAGTCTTTAAGCAAGCCCTGCCGTTCCTCAATAGCAGGGGAGAAGTTGGTTTCTGGCATGATGCGAACCATCACCAGCCCCAACAACAAGCACAAACTGCCCCCCAAGATGAGAGGCATTTGCAGGTTTATGTTTCCCAGCAGTGTGCCCAGCACCACGCCCAGAACGCCGCCGATTTGCCCCATTTGACTGCCCCGCAGGAACACCTTGTCTATGGGTTTGTCCTCTTCCTCCGAGGCAATCCACGCCTCCAGAGCGCCGGTGATGAAGGTATCACCGCAACCCCAGACAACCTGGGCCAGCAGAACCGGCGCGAACCACGGTAGCGCACCCTCCATCAGAAAGCCCAGGCCGTAGAGGAACATTCCAATCAGCACCGAGCGCCGACGGCTATACAAATCCGCCACCACACCGGTGGGCATCTCGAACAGAAAGCAGGAGGTCTCCTGAACCGTCCCTACCAGGACAAGCTGGAAAGCATCCAGCTGCACCACCTCCAGGTGGTACACGATGGAAAGCACTGTGGACATAGAAACCGCCAGGGAACAGACAAATCGGAACAGCAGGTAGACAGAATATGCCTTTGAATTTTTAGCAAACATGAAGTTACATTCTCCTTTCAAATCTCATTTTATATGACTTTTGCAAGCTGTTAAGCTAACTTGTGGAACATATGCCGAACCTTATCTATACGGCTATTCGGGCGGCGGGGTTGGCAAATAAATTTACCAATAGCTGGCTGGTATCCTTTTAACTCTGTCAAGCAGACTCCCTGCCCATTTGTGAAATAAGTTAAATCGTTCCTGTATTCTTGAATACATCTAGCAGGGATTTCTCCTTTCAGAATGACCTCGTCATTCTTTATCTGAGTACTTACAATATCTGCACAATACCTTGGAGCATCATGATACGCCCGTGAGAGATATTCCTGCGGTGCATAGATTTCAAAGTGGAGATATGGCTCTAATAGTTCTGTCCCTGCTTTTTTTAAAGCCTGCTCCAATACGATAGGGGAAAGCAGCCGAAAGTCTGCGGGGGTACTTACAGGACTATAATACAATCCATATTCAAAACAGATTTTACAGTCTGTCACTTTCCATCCATACAGCCCCTGCTCGCAGCCATAAAGAACCCCCTCCATAACCGCATTTTGGAACGATTGATTTAAATATCCAAGTGAAACTCTGCTTTCATACTGCACTCCGCTTCCAATAGGGAGCGGCTCTATGGACAACCCGACAGAAGCCCAGAAAGGATTTGGCGGGACTTCTATGTGGATGGTATATTCTGCTTTTCTAAGCGGTCTTTCCATATATATAACAGTAGGCTCTTTTATTTCTGCCTCCACATGATATTTTTCCTCAAGGATGGCACAAATGACTTCCATCTGCACATTCCCCAAAAAAGATAACATAATCTCATGGGTAACAGTATCAATGTCAAAATGCAAAAGAGGGTCTGTATCAGCAATCTCTGCGAGGGCATTTAACAGGGCTTCCCTTTGCTCCGGCTTTTGCGGCTCTACCGTTGTCCGAAGTAATGGCATGGGATTATCAATCCGTGTTTTGTGAGGCAGGAGTTTTTCATTTCCCAGGATATCGTTCAGTTTCAAAGTATCATCAGCTAAAATAACAATTTCTCCCGGACAGGCATGGTCAGCCGGGACGATTTCACCGTTTGTCGGAACACACATCTCTGTGATTTTTATTTTCTCTTTTTCAGATATTCTAATAACATCCCTCAAATGCAATGTTCCGCTATATATACGCACATAAACAAAACGCCGCCTTTTCTCTGAATATTCAATCTTAAAAACCTGCCCGCATAGTTCAGATTGACCTTCAGGCGTTGATGAATAAAATTTACTGGCAATTACTTCTATAAGCTGCCGAATCCCCAGATTGTTTTTAGCGCTTCCGTGATAAACGGGAAATAACGTTCCGTTTTGGAATCTCCTGTTTTCTTCCTGTTCCAGTTCTGACATTTTAAACGGTTTCCCTGACATATATTTCTCTAATAGTTCATCGTTTCCCATAATTACCGCATCCCACTGTTCCATATCGTCATTGTCCGTTACATTTATATGGGGATGCTGCCCAACCTTTTGCTTCACTATAATTTCCGAAGAAAGCTTTGCTTTCATTTCCCGATATACCATTGGCAAATCAATCCCCTCTTGGTCAATTTTATTGATGAAAAAAATTGTCGGAATCTTCATTATCTGTAGTGCATGAAACAGTATACGGGTCTGTGCCTGTATGCCATCCTTTGCAGAAACTAATAATACTGCTCCGTCTAATACGGATAAAGAACGGTATACTTCCGCCAAAAAATCCATATGGCCTGGCGTATCTATAATGTTGACTTTTACATCCTCCCACTGAAAAGATGTCACTGCTGTCTGGATAGTGATTCCCCTTTGACGCTCCAAATTCATTGTATCTGTCCTTGTTGTGCCTTCATCTACGCTCCCTAGTTCTGCAATTGCACCACTGGTATACAATAAACTTTCCGTTAATGTTGTCTTTCCTGCGTCAACGTGAGCCAGAATGCCTAAGTTAATTATTTTCATGTGATTTTCCTCCTATCAACACCCAAAAAAGGGCATAAAAATACCCAGTGATAAATACTCCTATCACTGGGTAAATAACTCCAATAGCCCCAAAACACTTATATGTTTTCGGGCATATAAAATTACATGATAAAAGTATTCTTAAACTGGGTACAAAAAACTAAGCCCCATATTAAAAGTGAAACGGGACTGCTACTTTTTGTTCCCACTATCAAATTGACAGTTTATTTAAGAATACCTTGCCGCATATTTATTAGCTCCTTGTATAATACTGAATCTAATTATACTCCTTAACCCTTTATTTGTCAAGCTGACAAACTAAAGCAGAAAAAGCGGCAGGATTTCCCCCTGCCACTAATCATCTGTTTATGCAAAAATAATTTCCTTTTCCACAATCTCCCTCGCACAAGCCCTTATGTTATTGAGGCATCCTGTCCATTCTAAGGCGTTTTCTGCCTTTAGCTGTTCCGTTATGCCCTGTGCCTGTTTCATACCCTCTATGAGCCTTTCAAAGCGTTCCTGTGCCTGTCTGTTGATGTCGGCAAGGTAGGCGTTTAGCCTGCCGCTTGTAAGAAGATTGGTGTATGTAACTTTACGGTACTGTTTTAGATAATCTAAATGCCGTTGCCCCCAGATGCCTATTGCCTGTTCTTCTTCGGCGGGTACAGTTAAGCACGGTATCAAATAATCCCCTTGCCTTTCGTATTTGCCGCCCAGTTCCTCAAATAATGATTTTGCCATTGTCTGTTACCTCCACATTCTTTTTTATTTTGAATGTCCGCAAAATCCGTCCTACATCAGACGGACGCCACGGCACATCCAGATGATGCAGGGCAATCAGTTTGTCCTGTACATTAGTACCTGCGCCCATTTTTGCAGTGGAACCAAGCAAAAAGCGAACCTGCCCGCTTCTTACTTTTGCGAACAGCTCCGCCTTTCTTATTTCCGTATTTGCTTCATGTATAAATGCGATTTCTTCTTCCGGTACCCCTTTCGCCATCAATTTTCTTTTGATGTCATGATATACGTCATCAAAAACTTCTGCATCTTCTTCCTTTCCATTTATTTCAGCTTTTGCTTTACCGACAGCCTTCGGTGTACTAAGGTCGCAGAAAATCAACTGAGTAGATTTCTGCTCTGCTGTCTCTTTCCAGATGTCCAGTGCCTTTTCCACACAGGCATTGACTTTGGAATCTTCATTATCCGGCAGCATCGGATTGACAAGTCTCTGATCCAGTGCCAATTTTCTTCCATCGTTGGTTATCCGCAGCATATTATCCTGTGACGGGTCAACCAGTCTGTCCCTGACGGCCTGCGCCCGGTCTGCGAGGCTTTCCACCATTTCCTGCTGATATTCGCTGGGTTTTAACACCACATCTTCATAGACTGCCTCCGGAACCGGAAGTTTCAGCATATCCGGTGTCTGGATGTCTGCCGACTCTTTAAAAACTGCAATCAGCTCCGGCAGGTTGAAGAATTTCGCAAACCTTGTTTTCGCCCGGTATCCGGTTCCCTCCGGCGCCAGTTCAATGGCTGTAATGGTTTCCCCAAAAGATGCCGCCCAACTGTCGAAATGTCCAAGCCCCATCCTCTGCAGAGTACCATACTGGAGATAACGCATATTCGTGTAAAGCTCCGTCATGGAGTTACTGATTGGAGTTCCTGTTGCAAACGTAACGCCCTTTCCTCCGGTCAGTTCATCCATGTACTGGCATTTTGCAAACATATCCGAGGACTTCTGTGCTTCGGTCTGTGCGATACCTGCCACATTCCTCATTTTGGTATAAAGGAACAAATTTTTATAGTTGTGGCTCTCATCCACAAAGAGCCTGTCCACTCCCAACTGCTCAAAGGTAACGACATCATCTTTTCTGGATGTATCATTCAGGCGTTCCAGTCTTGTCTGCAGGGATTTCTTTGTTTTTTCCATCTGTTTGATGGTGTAACGCTCCCCATTCTCCGCTTTTGCCGTTTCAATCGCCATCTCGATCTCATCAATCTGTCCTTCGATGATGCGCTCCTGACGTTCCCTGGACAATGGAATTTTCTCGAACTGACTATGCCCGATGATGACTGCATCATAATCACCTGTAGCGATCCTGGAACAGAATTTTTTACGGTTTGCAGGTTCAAAATCTTTTTTCGTAGCGGCAAGGATATTTGCTCCCGGATAAAGCTGCAGAAATTCACTTGCCCACTGCCCGGTCAAATGATTCGGTACTACAAATAAAGATTTCTGGGCAAGTCCAAGCCGTTTGCTCTCCATTGCAGCAGCCGCCATTTCATACGTTTTTCCAGCCCCCACACAATGTGCAAGCAGAGTATTATCCCCGTAAAGCTGATGGGCAACCGCATTTTTCTGATGCGGACGCAGGGTAATGTCGGGGGACATTCCCGGAAAGGTCAAATGGCTTCCGTCAAATTCTCTGGGACGGTTAGAATTGAAAATTTCATTGTACTTTTCGCAAAGTGCCTCCCTGCGGTCTGCATCCTGAAAGATCCAATCCTTATAGGCTTCCCGGACAGCTTCCTGCTTCTGACTTGCCAAAGTAGTCTCTTTTTTATTTAATACACGCTTTTCCTTGCCATCCTCTATGACGGTATCAAAAATACGGCAGTCTCGTAAGTTTAAGGAATCTTCCAGTATTTTATAGGCATTCGCCCTGCCTGTTCCGTAAGTAGCTTCCACAAGAGGATTGCCGCTGTCCGCATTCTTTCCCTTGATGTTCCACTGTCCGGTCACCGGGGAATACTGCACTCCGATAACCTCTTTGTCCATCTTCCACTCCGGTGTTTCAAACACCTGCCGCATAAAATCATTGATGTATTTAGGGTCTACCCAGGTTGCACCAAGCCGTACCTCTATTTCGGAAGCATCCAGAAGTTTCGGCTGTACCCGTTCCAGTGCCGCTACATTTACGGCATATTCCGGGTTCGTTTCTGCAGATAAGCGGGCAATAGACAGCTTTTCCCGCACGTTTCCGGATAAATACTCATCACTGTTTTCCCATCCGGCATATGGGTCATCTGGGTCACTCAACGGATTCTTAAAAATAACACCGGATAGCTCTGACACAATGCGCTCATAATGCTCGGAACCACCCAATAGCGTTTCCATGTATTTTATATCTACACAGGCTTTTTCACTCATGGAAACAGCCAGAGCTTCTGATGGAGTATCTACGGAAGTCACCGTTTCCTGCCGCTTGATGGTACGCTTTGTAAACATATCTGCTTTGCACTTCAAGGTACCATCCTCATTTAAGACTTCCAACGAACATAACAGACAGTAACTGGAATCCTGATTAAACGCCCGCTTATTGGTCTGGGAATTGATAAGTCCGAATTTCTTTGTAAACTCATCATACAACGCAGATAATTCTGCCTGCTTTTCCCGGATAACGGTATCTCCGTATTCTTCCAACTGATAGGCAATGAGATCATTGACGGTATCACGAAGCGAAACCATTCCTTTGATACGCTCCTGCATGGTTCCTGTCATCTCCACAGGCTTCATCACGGAATTTTCCCGGTAATACACTTCCCCATCTACTACCGCATAACTGAAATTTTTCACCGATGGGTCAGCCGGAATCGTCGTTTTCTCTGTATTATCTTCCAGCTCATCCAGACCGGAGTTTTCAATTTCTCCCTGTATATGGCTCATTGCTTCCTTTAGTTGTTCTTCCAGAGATTTTCCCTCTATTGGGCTGCACGTGGCTTCCATGCCATAGGGTCCGGATACCAGTTCCATCTTTCCTGCCACCATTTCCGGATGTTCAATGAAATACTGGTTCATGGCAATTCCATCTTCATTTTCTCCAAGATGTACCCAATCCGGTTCCAGATCCACCACACGATCACGCTTCTTAAAGAACAGAATGTCAGAAGTGACTTCCGTTCCGGCATTCGCCTTAAATGCTGTGTTTGGCAGACGCACCGCTCCCAGAAGCTCCGCCCTCTGTGCCAAGTATTTTCGGACGGCAGGACTTTTCTTATCCATGGTTCCCTTAGAAGTAACTACCGCTACAATTCCACCTGGTCGCACTTTATCCAGAGATTTTGCCAGAAAATAGTCATGGATTAAAAAGTTATGCTTATCATAGGGTTTATCTGCCACCTTATACTGTCCAAAGGGTACATTTCCCACCACAACATCAAAAAAATCATTGGGATGGTTTGTTTTTTCAAAACCGGAAATCTGAATCTCTGCCTTTGGATAAAGCTGCTTTGCAATCCGCCCGGTCAGGCTGTCCAGCTCCACCCCGTATAGGCGGCTGTCCTGCATCCGCTCCGGCAGCATCCCGAAGAAATTCCCGATACCCATAGACGGTTCCAGAATATTTCCTTTTTCAAATCCCATCCTGCCAAGTGTATCGTAGATAGAACGAATAATTGTCGGGGATGTGTAATGGGCATTTAAGGTAGACTCTCTGGCAGACGCATATTCTTCCGGGCTTAACAAGAATTTCAGCTTCTGATACTCGTTATGCCATACACTATTCTTCTCATCAAAGGCTTCGGAAAGTCCTCCCCAGCCCACATATCCGGATAAATTCTGCTGTTCTTCCTCTGTTGCAATCCGATGTTCGTTCTCTATCTGCTGTAATGTCTCAATCGCTGCGATGTTTCGTTCAAACTTCTGTTTTGCAGTTCCTGCACCTAATGCATCATCTGTTATATGAAAATTGACAGCTCCCGTTCGATCAATCTCATCCCCCGGCTCAGTCTTTTGCACTGTAACTTCTGATTTCGCTTCAAAATCCGGCATCAGTGGCTCAACCTCGGAAGTATCCACTTCCTCTGTTTCTACCGCCTCCTCA
Organism: Blautia sp. 1001283B150304_161114_C9; assembly: GCF_015668165.1. Classification (NCBI taxonomy): domain Bacteria; kingdom Bacillati; phylum Bacillota; class Clostridia; order Lachnospirales; family Lachnospiraceae; genus Blautia; species Blautia sp. 1001283B150304_161114_C9. Next base: position 87,018 of record NZ_JADPGO010000004.1, read on the forward strand.
TTTATTTCCGCAGTTTCTTCCTGTTCCGATACTTCTGCTTTCCCACTCTCCGGCTCCGACTTCTGTGCCTGCAGATTTTTTCCAGCTTCATGCACCAGCTCATCATAAGGAACTTCCCGAATTTCCTCTGCATGATCAGAAAGATATTCCCTTGCTACAGCCTCATTGATAAAAAAACTGCTTTGCTTCGAATACGGTTCTAAATGTCCATCTTCTCCAATGGTTACAAAACGATAGCGGATTCCTTGCCGTCCATCCTGATAGTGATAAGTAAAAAAGCCGATACTGTAATCGGTATAATCTTCTGTACTTTCCAGTGCCACCACCTTACGATGATCGTTCTGACCCTGTTCTATCTCTGGCTCTTGAACTGTTTCTTCCGGTATTTCCGCTTCAGCCTGCAGTTTTCCTTTTGCTTTTTCCAAAGCTTTCTGTTCTTTTTCTGCCTTCCACGCTGCAAAGGCTTCTTTTGCTTTTGGAGTAAGGAAACGATCTATATCAATCAGTTTCCGGATACGTTCTGCAACTTTTGTCCATGTAAGCAAAAGCTTTGCTGTCGGCTCCATAATACTTCCTTTACTCAGTCGCAGACCCTTTCCATCATAATCTGCATAACTGTGCCACGCACCCACAAGTGCAGGACTGGAGCCTCCGATTCCATACTCATTCTTTAAAAAATCTGCCTGCTCTTTCTTGTTATGGTTGTTTAAAAAGAACTCATAAATACGGAATAACCCGCCGGACATACTGCTTCCACGACTTAACTTATAGTCAATTTCGTCCTGCGTGATAAATGTTTCTACTGGCACTTCCACTTTTTTTGCTGACGGAAAAGATAGCTTTTCCCTTTTCAGTTCCTCCACGGAGGTACGGATGTCTTTCGGCTTATAAATCAGGCGGAACCTTGCTTTTACTTCTCCTCTGTCCAGTTCTCCGATTGCCTTATCCATATGATAAAGTATTTTATCAATACCCTCTGGGTTGGAAAGCATTTCCGCCAATGCCTGTTGACTGTCCGGAAAGCTACTCATACGCAGTTCCGGTTCCTCCGGCATGGTTCCGTATTCATCCCGGAAAAAGAAATAGATTTTTGACGCCAGTTCCATCCGTTCCTGTGCCGGCACATGCCAGACTTCTGCTTCCTCCATATATCTGCCTGACACGATCAGTTCATGCATATAATCTTCCACTCTCTTCCAGGATAACTTCAGCGGTGCATGAAATCTCGCCGCATTTCCCCTTGAGAAATTCATCCCTTCTTCATCGTACCAGACGCAAAGAGGCTCTCCTTCAAACGTAAAGCCTTTACCGCCCATACCATATTCCCGCTTCAAGAACTCTGCCATGGTATCCGCATCCAGACCTTTCTGGTATTTGGCATAAATACGGGAACGGCTGTTTTGCTGACCGCCGCCGCTTAACAGAACATAGTCAATCATTTCATCGGTAATCGGATTGGATGCAGCCAATGAAAATACCTCATCTGCCCGGTCAATAGAGATATTTCCCACCTGTTCTGCCATACTCGGAAAGAGGTTCATCTGCTCATAAACAGGCTCCCCTCTTTCTTCTGTTTCTTTCACTTCTTCCGGTATAAGATAGACATTTTCACGGATATAATCGTCCAGAAGCTCCCTGACCGCATCCCATGACAGCTTTGTCTCTGAAGTACGGGTAAGATAATTTCCCGCCCAGACAACAAGTCCATCTTCCTCTGCTTTATACCCCACACGCTGTCCATCTACATCAAAAAGGGAATAATCCTGGTTATAACTTTCTTTAATATATGCTGTCCGCTTTGCCTCGTCCGGTTCGGAAACAAACTTCATGGCAATGTCTGGACGCTTATTTTTCATATATTCATCAAAGCAAAGGACACCACGAAGCGTATTTACATCCTCAGAAGACAAAAAATCGGGCAGCTCATCACTGTCCGATTTTTCTGGTTCTATATGAAGTTGTGGTTCTTCCGGATATTCCGGAGTAATCTCCGGTTCTTCCTTTTCTTCTAACGGTAAATCAGTTCTGTCAGAATCATCTCCTCCGCTGACTGTCGGACGCTGTTCATCATCTGCACCCACTTCGTCGGTTCTTTCTCTTTCAGTTCCTCGTTCACGCCCTGGCTCTGGCTCATCTGCTCTGTCAGCAGTTCCATCCTCTGCTCTGCTGTCTCCTGAATCTCCAGCAGGTGGTTCATCAATTTGCCGCTCAGAAGAAGCCCGGAATAAACTCCTTTCTTGTTCTCCTTCAGATAATCCCTCCGCAGGATACCGTACTTCGTCAGCATTCCCTCCGGCTGTTCGTCCATCTTGATATTCGGGATGTAATAATCGCCGTTCTTCTGATATGTCAGTTCCATAAACACTGCCCCTTTCTTCTCTATCATTCTCTTTTTTGTTTTCTTCGATGTTCTGTTCCCGCGTTTCGCTTTTACGCTTTAAAGCATTGTAGCGTAAGTTTTGAGTATTGTCAACTTCTTTTTTAGAGATTTCCTGTTCATACACACGGATTGCTTTCCCGATTTCCATGAGAATTGGTTTACAAAGTTCCGTTGTATTGCTTCCTAACTGTGAAAGTACCGAAACCGTATTAAATTCATGGATAAAATCAAAATTCATAGAATCCTGATAATCTTCTGCATCCAATCCGCACCGGGTTAGCAGTGTATAAGATATACTGGCCTGCAGTGTTTCCCGCAGATGGACTTTCAGGGAATATTCATCCAGTCCATCCAGAAAACTCCCATCTGTCAGATACAAAAGATCCTCTGCCACTTCTTCATAGTAGTCATTGGTCACTCTCTCGGCAATTTCTAAAAGCCTGTCACCAAATGGCTTCTCTGCATCCGTTTCCCCGTAGATATGTTCCAAACGTTTCATGACGGATTGTTCCTGTTCCTGCTTTAATTCCCACAGGTACGGATCACGCCCGATTCTGCGGGCTTTATGGACATCTGATACGTCAAATACATATTTTAACCGTGTATAGGAATTTTCCTCATCAATCAGGGCAATACCCTTTGCCCCTTTATTTACCCAGCAGTTTAATTTCCGGCTGTTCCAGACTTCAATGCTGGCACAGGCCGTCGCATCCGGACGCTGGGCATAAATCAATAACTGTTCCTGGAATGGATATTTATATATCCTTGCGGCAGTGGTAAGATACCGCTTCCACGCAGTCTCATCTTTTACAACCTCTTTCGCAGTTTCTTCTGCCAATTTTGAGATTATTTCATATTTTCTTGCCAAATAAAATCCCTCCTTTATTTGTTGTACTCTGCTACATAATCTGCTAAAATAAAACCATCATTCCGAAAGGAGAACATCATGAAACATACAGCCACATTAGAAGATGCAAACCATTCTTTGGACGAAGCGGTTTCTACATTGCAGAATCATCTCTCCAAAGTGGATCAAAATGAACCTGAACAGCTTAAATTAGCGAATGAATATTATAAATGGACAACCTTAAAGACCAACCTGATATTGAATGAAAAATCATTCCAGATACCACCTACTGCACTCCCGAACATCATCAAGCCATCCAGTTTCAAATGGCTTCGCCCGGAAAAGCAGGCTGTTGTATCAAAATACTACCGTTATGATAAGGAAACAGATACATATGTTATTTCTGTCAAAAAACAGAGTGTTCCCTGCGAAGATATTGAAATGATTGCTCGTTCTCTTGTCCTGATCCGTAAGGCTGTCGTATGGGTAGATTTTGGCTACAACATCGGCACTGAGTTTGGTGGAAGGCATCCTGCAATCATCTTAAAAAATTTAAAGGATTCCCTGATTGTAATACCGCTTTCTTCTCAGGAACCAAAATCAATGGATTATAACGTAAAAGTTGATAAGGTTTATGGTTACCCGCTAATGCCACGTTGGGTCAATGTAACACGCATCACACAAGTCAGCTTATCCAGAGTACATTTTGAAAAGATTGGTGATGTCAAACCTTGTATTCTCAACCAAATCAGTGAAAAACTGAAAAACTGCGGTATAATTATTTAGCTATTTACATACCCTATAATGATTACAAAATCGTTTGACAAACCATACGCTTTATGCTAGTATGATGATGTAAACGCAGGAGCAATCCTGGTAATTTTGTAACCGAGAGGCTGTCATTTATGGCAGCTTCTTTTTGTTATATATGCCAGTTCCATTTCCAGTCCAAATACTCCTGTTCTGTTATCTGACCATTCGCCAAACATTCCCGCCAGACCATCCACTCATTCAAATATGCCTCCATCTGACCATAAGAAAATCTAATGCCAATAAAATGTGACTGCGCATCGTTACTGCCCAGTGACAGAGCATATTGCTTAGGTTCGTTCTCATCTCTCCGTCCTGTTTCTATTTTGAACACATGAATGGCAGCTTTGTTTTCTTCTTCCAGCCAGAAAAACATCTGCATCAAATCTTCCGGACTTCCCTGTTTTGGTCTTATAAACTGAATCGAACTTACAGAAAGAATTTCTGCCATTTTATACAGCGTATCCCTCTTTGGTTTACGGTGTCCCATTTCATACTGTGCAATCCGAATATCTGCCCCGGACTCTTTATATCCCAGTCTGATCCCCAGCTCTCTCTGTGTCATTCCACGGTATGTACGGATTCTCTTTATTCGTTTCCCTAATGTCATGCTTCTCTCCAATCTACTACTTAAATTTTCCGTGGTACCGGACAGCCTTTTTCCATCCATCTTCGATACGGTTCATACTTTTCAAAATCCGGACAGCTTTTTATTATATTGATCCTTCCACACCACCTCTGCATATGCTGGCAAATCTTAAAATCCCGAAGCTGCTTTTCACTGTACCGCAAATCCACATCCGGAAGCCATCTTCCTTTACTGTCCACAAATTTATGTTTATCATAAATCATGACGAAAGGCATAAACCCCAGATTACGCAGCGTATAAATACGGAACAAATCTTCCTTCATGGTACTCCAGTAATTGGTCAGGACATACACTTTGCATTGCCCCGCCGCCGTCAGTCCTGCATCTCGGAATAATCGAAACTGTTCCTCTAAATTTTCCCGTGAGTCATCCCAGGCGAAATGATAATCTTTCACTTTTATCTTCTCAAGTGCCGAAAGAATTTCCTCATCCAAAAGCCGGACATCCATGCCACCGTTAAACTCTACCTGTGCATGGGAATCTACAAGCTGTTCCAGAAGTTCCATTTTCTCACTACAGGCAAGGAGATTCTGATCCAACAGGATAATCCTCTTCTGCCCCCGCCAGAACTCTTGCAAATCTGCCACTTTCCTGCTCACACACCCGTCCTTTTGGGAAGTAATGCAAAACCCATGATTTTTCCGTGGACATCCTCTCGTCAAAAATCCAAATGCCGTATCTTTCGTAAGCGCAGGATACAGGCTGTAATCCGGATAACTGTGTTCCATTTCATAGGGCAGAGCATTTTCCAGATCATAACCACTGCCGCCCCGGAAAATTTCATCATATCCCGGCATCTCCGAATCCTGTGACTCTGTAAAAATCTTACTGGCGTACAGCCTTTCATAATGACTGCCTAAAGAAGCAAATTCCACGGTATCACCCTTGTTTTTATGGTAGGAAGAAATTTTCATAAGGGGAAGATTAGGAAAATTATGGCTGTCACAGTCCACCAATCCTATTTTCATTTGCACCTCTTTTCTGCAAGTTCAAGGGCCGCATGGAAAATCCATGCAGCCCCATCACAATGCTCTTCTATTCTTTTATCTGTCGTTTATTTACGTTTTCTTTTCACAAGCAGAACTATCATTCCACCTGCAGACACCACCATTGCTGCAACAAACAGCCAGATATTGGTATCATCGCCTGTCTTTGGTGAATTGACGGAAGTTGTATTGTTCGGTGTATCCGGTGTTCCCGGCTGGTTTTCTTCCGGAAGTTTTTCATTAGTAAGATCTAAGGTATATTCCACTACCGGAGTATGGTCATCCACGTATTCAAAAGCCACCTTATGCTCTGTTTCATCCAGTTTATAACCATCCAGTGTTTTTGTTTCTTTCAGGATATATACAATGGCCTCTTTATATTTTCCATCTTTAAAAGAAGCAATCGGATATTCCCCGGACTCTGCATGACCAGCACTGTCTGTTACCAGTGTTTCCAGTACCTTACCTTTGCTGTCACAAAGAGCAAACTCTACACCTTTCATCGGCTTTTTAGTATCTTTATCCGTTTTATTTAAGATGATCTTTCCCATTGCCTGGGCATCTTCCATCTTCACAGACTGGATTTCACCTGTATCTTTGACTTCAAACGGCACTTTACTGGAAATGATATAACCTTTCGGTGCTGTTTCTTCCAAAAGTGTGTATTTTCCAACAGGCAGTTTTTCCACATAATGCGGCTTCTTACCGGATGTCCAGCTCTCCATCACCTCATTATTTTCATTCAGGATATAAAGTTTTGCTCCCTCAACCTCGGAACTTCCGTCTGTCATATCCACTTTGCTGATTTCTACCTTTGTAACATCATCTTTCATTTCTACTTTCTGGACTTCTGCAGTATTTTCCACGGTAAAAGTAATGCTTTCTGCTGTCACATAACCGTCTGCAGGAAGTGTTTCTGTCAGGGTATATTCTTTTCCGACTTCCAGTTCTTTGATAATGTGCGGTTCTGTACCGGATGTCCAAGCATCTACCACATTTCCATCCTGATCTGTCACTTCCAGTTTTGCACCCGGCAGCTCTTCTCCTGTGGTAAGGTCAGATTTTGTGATTTCAAAGATAGTTGCCTCATTTTCAAAGGTATACTCAAAAGTAACTTCCGGCACATCCGCTCCGGCATACTCGAAAGTAAATTCTTTGATTTCTTCTGTAGTAACAAAACCTGCAGGTGCTTTTACTTCTTTCACATAGAAGCTGCCACCCACTGGAAGATCTGCAGTAAAGAAGATTTTTCCATCCTTGTCCGTCGCTTTCTGCTCAATAATCGTATGTGCTTTTACAAGCACATCGCCGTCAGCATTCTTAATATCTTCTTTTGCACAAAGGGCAAATACACCGCCCTCCAGCACACGGTCAGAATCTTTTTCTTTTTTGGTTACGATTACTTTTGCTTTCTGGCGGCTGTTCTGCCATTCAGAATCGTAAGTTACCACCGGAGTATCCTGGTCACGGTAGGTCAGATCAATGTCCCTCGGCTCTCCATCCAAAACAAATCCATTGGCTGTTTCTTTTTCTACCACATAATATTTTCCAAGCGGCAGATCATCGCTTCTTGCAAAGCCAAGTTCACCGGTTGTGATTGTTGCTACCAGTTCATCTTTTTTGTAATAATCATCACTTTCTCCGTCAGCGGCTTTAACGTCTTCTCTGGCATAAATTTCAAAGGTAACGTCTTTCAAAGAGCCTGTTACATAATCCCAGATAGAATCCATTGCTCCTGCAACCATTTCATTCCAGGTCACTTCACTTAAGAATTCACCTTTTTTATTGATGATGATACGTCCAATCGGAACGTCATCCTTCATTTCCACTTTCTGAATTTCTGCAGTATCCGTGATTGTAAATTCCACTTCTTCGGCTTTTAAGTAGCCATATGGTGCAAATTCTTCACGCAGAGTATATGTCTCTCCAACGTGCAGACGTTTGATGATATGTGGCTCTCCCTTCACGGAAGTCCATTTATCAATTTCATTTCCATCTTTTTCAAAAACCGTAAGTGTTGCTCCATCCAGTTCCACTCCTGTAGTAAGGTCGGATTTTGTAAATTCAACCGTTGTCGGCTGGTTCTTAAAGATTTCTTTCAGGCGGACAACTTCTACATCCTGGCCCTGATAAGAAACTGTTACTTCGATGATTTCATCAGAAGAAACAAATCCGTCCGGTGCCTGTAATTCTTTGATGTAATAGCTTCCAAATGGTAAATCCTGTTCAAAAACGGCGGTTCCATCATCACCTGTAACGGCTGTGCAAAGCTGCTCATCTGCTTTCACAATCACTTTTTCCCCGGCTTTGATGTCTTCTTTTGCATATAAACCAAACTCTGCCCCGGCGATGGTGCTGCCGTTTTCCGCATCCTGTTTTTCCACGGAAATCTCTACTTTCTGGCGCTCATTGATAAATTCTACGCTTTCCACCACAACAGGAGTATTCTGATCCACATAGACAAACTGCACATTCTGCTCTGCTCCATTATGTACAAAACCATCCGGTGCTGTTTTTTCTACCACCTTATAATTTCCAAGTGGAAGATTTTTGATTGTGGCACTTCCTGTTTCATCTGTTGTAAGCTCTGCCACCAAAGTATCTTTGGCATACTCTAGAATCCGATTTCCGGCATCGTCTTTCTGGAAATCTGCAGTATAAATATCTTCTGCAGCGTAGACTGCAAAGACTGCTCCGGCAAGGTTCTCAATCTCATATTTGAAATCTTTTCCGTAGTCTTTCAGAACTTCACCCTTTTTCACTACAGTAAGCTCTCCTTTTACCGGATGGTTTTTATAAACCACTTCGATAATGGCATCTCCGGAAATCGGGTCAATCTGATACAGTGTATCACTGTCCACTTTAATTTCTACATAATTCTTGTTGATGGTATATCCATCCGGCGCTGTCACTTCTTCGATACGGTAATGTCCGATTTCTAAGTTCTGTGGAAGGATTAAATAACCGTCCGCATCGGTAAAATAAGATTTATGTACGATAGTAATTGGATAGGTAGTTACCTGCTCCACATATTTCTCATTGTCCATATCGAAAATCTTAAATTCTGTTCCAGCAGCCAGTACCGTTTTCTTTGTTTCATCGTCCTGTTTGGTGATTTTCAGCTTTGCCGAAAACTCATCATCCAGAAGCACACGCCATACCTGCGGCTCTGTCGGTTTATGTTCTGTGATTCTTACGATAAAGTCATCCACTGGTTTATAATTGTGAGGTGTAGTTGTCTCTCTAACCACATAAGTTCCATATGGAAGCGGAATGGATACCGCATATCCTTTTTTGTCGGTAAAGATTTCAGTTGCCCCATTTTCTCCGAGTACCACTGGAGTAGCGGAATCAAAATCATAAGTTCCATCTTCTTTCACGGTTAAAGAAGATACCAGATAAGCAGTAAATCCTGCGCCTTCAAGAAGTGCTGCATCGGTATTCTCGTTATTTGCTGCTTTGATAATCTGGAATGGCTGTTTTTTCACCTGTTCCGGTGAAGTACAGTCTCTTTCCACAGTGGCAACCAGATCACCCTCATAACTGCATACCAGATCATACTCGTTCTCGTCTGCAAGGTATCCTACTGGTGGAGTGATCTCTTTTACAAAATATTCGCCCAGATACAGGTTTTCAATTCTGGCTTTTCCTTCTTTATCTGTTGTCAGGGTTCCCACCTGTTCCCCGGCTTTATAAATCACACCCGTCTTTCCATCCGGATGCACAATATCTTTTCTTGCGTATACACCATATACTGCCTGTTCCAGAGAAGCATCGCCCTGTGGAACGTTTGTATTCGTTTCCGCATCTTTTTTCTGCAGAACAATCGCAGCATTTACTCGTTCATTGGAAAAAGTATGAGCAAACTGTACTTTCGCTTCCTCATCATTGGTGTAGGAGAAACGGAATGAATATTTGTCCTCCAGGTTTCTTAAATAATTTTCCGGTGCCTGCACTTCTTTCACATAATATCCAAAACCGATTGGCAGGTCAGATGTAAAAGCAGCTTTTCCTTCTCCATTGGTTGTTACTTTCTCAATCAGAGTGTCTTTCTTTACTACAACAGCTCCATCGGCATTTAAAATATCTTCGTCCGCATATAATCCGAAAATTCCTCCCGGAAGTGGATTGGTAGTCTCCTTATCCTGTTTTACCACACTGACCTCTGCCTTCTGACGGTCATTCTGGAAAGTAGTTTCCGCAAATGCCGCTTCTGCAGTCTGGCCTGCATAGGAAATGGTGACCGTTTTGGATTCACCTGCATTATAAAAGTTCTCCGGTGCTTGAATTTCCGTTACACGGTAAGTACCAAGATGCAGGTTTGTAACAGTTACAGAACCATCGTCACCTGTCACCAGATTTTCCTTTACCAAAGCTCCTGCCTGATATACAACGGCTCCATCCGGTGTTTTAATATCTTCTGCCGCATAAAGGTTATAAATTGCTCCCTTCTGGCGGCGTTTCTCATACTGGAAAGTAGTTCCATTTTCATTAGAAGATGCCCCGACTAGCACTTCACCTTCTTTGTAAATGGTCAGATTCCCAAGTTGCTCCTTATCCGTTACTTCAACAGATACCACTTTTCCCACTTTCAAAGTGACATTATAAGCAATGGCATTATAATTATACCCGGTAGGTGCTGTGATTTCTTTTAAATACACTTTGTTCTGTGTTTTCAGAAAAGTAACTTTAGATGCTCCATTTTTATCGGTTGCAGGCATTTCTACAATCAGATTTGTGCAGGCTTCATCGCTGTAAATACCATATACCGCACCTGCAAGATTTTTTCCGCTATCCGCATCCTTTTTTACGATTTCCACGGATGCCTGCTCCACCCATTTCACGGAAAAGTCCACATATTTTTCATCTGCAACGCCTTCCCCGAATACAAGAGCTAAGTCCTGTGTTGATCCGCCTGTTGTAATCTTATAAGCGGAATAATCTTTTGTGATGCTTCCTTTCATCGTTACAGACCAGGAACTGGAAACATCTTCTGTCTGTGTAAGCGGCGCTGACAGATAAAAGACTGTTCCACCTGTCACTTCCACATCTGCCCCTGCAGCACTTGTTTTTCCAGTTGTTACATTATGAAATTTCACACCATCCGGTAACTTCATCGTAATCGTCTGCAATTTGTCTGCTTTAAATGTAATTTCCTTTGTTCTCTGAATGTTTCCGTCTACATAGGCAGTCACATCTGCATCAGAAAATGACATATCTACTTCCGGGATGTCCGGCTGTGCCATACAGTAGTTGTAAAGTTCCATCGCAAGGCTCTGTGCGGTTGCATTTGCACCGGAAAAGGCATCACCGCTTCCATTTGCATAGCTGGCAGCCATATGGACAATGATAAATTTCTTTCCTTCCGGAAAATCCGGGTGTTTCTCTGCAAAAAATCCATTTTTACCGCTGGCTTTTGTTCCGTAATAACATACTTTGGCAAGTGCTTTTCCATCTTTCAGACGAATAATGGTATAAGTTCCGCTTCCCGGTGATGGTGCAGACGGCTGAATACAATATGCCGTAGCGGAAACATTCCCAAACTGTACGGTATATCTGAAGGTAATGTAAGTTCCCAGCCCATAGTCTGCATAGCTATAACCAGCTCCTTTTGTCACTGTTACCTGCTGACTTGCTCTTTCCTTAGATTCAGCATAAAAGGTTACACTCTCACCGATTTCGAGAGCAGCAAGGTCAATCCCCTGTTTTTCTGCTTCTTCAAGAGCATCTTCCGGTGTCATGGTTTCTTCTGTCTCCGGATCGGCTTCTGTGTCCTTTTCTTCCTCTGTTTCTGCATTACCGATTTCTTCCTCAGTTTCCTCTGCTGGTGTCTCTGTTTCAACAGGAGGCTCTGTTTCCGGTAATTCTATATCCGGCAGTTCTGTGTCTGGAATTTCCGGGATTACAGGAAGTTCTGTATCTGGTTCCTGCGACTCTGACTCTCCCTCTTCTTCACCAGATTCTTCCGTTTCCGTGTCATTGCTTCCTTCCGTACCTGCTTCACTTCCGGATGCACCCTCGGTCTGTGTTTCCACCGCTTTTACAATGATGTTCCTGTGGATCTGGTAGATTGGATTTCCACTTACCGGCTCTACATAATATACCGTTTTATAGGTATCTTCATGATCTGTAGAAAAATCGTCTCCCACTTCATTTTTTGCTTCATGAAATGTTATTTTTACTTTCTTTTCATCTGAAATTTCCAGTCCGGTAAAGTCTTTCTCTACCTCAAACTCGGAACCAATTTCCACTTCATGGTCTTTTGCCTTCACAACTTCATCTTCGGCAATCTGCTCTTTTACTTCCTCATATGTCGGATATTCGATTTCCTTTTTCTCCGGCTCTGCCGCATAAGCACTAAGCGGTGATAAGGTTGTAGATAAAATCGTCATAACCGCCATCACGCCGGAAAGGAATTGCCTGAATCTTACTTTTTTCTTCATGTTGATTACCTCATTCTTTCTATTTTTGATTGGATTTCTGTTTTTTATTGTCAAAGGTCATGGAAAACTGCGGATATTTCCCGGAAGCATCCATATGGATGACTGCGGAAAAGGTACTGTCCTTTTTCTGGGAATACAGACCGGATACCTTTGCCTCACCCTTATTTAAAAGTGCCTGGGCAATAGATTTGTTCAGTTCTTTCCGCATGGAAGCAAAATATTTATTGTTCTTGAACAGGGCAAAATCACATGCCCGGTTCTCACAGTAAAAGTTACTCTTGCTTTCATAGACGTTCCCGCCGCACTTCGGACATTTCCCGATCACTTCCCGGTCACTGCCAAACATATGCTTTCCGTTTTCCTCCACCTCATGGTAGGTATGTACCAGATCGGAAACCAGTTCCTCAATGCCTGCTAAAAAAGTGTCTGCTGACTTTTCCCCTTTTGCTATCAAGGTCAGGTCATTTTCCCATTCTGCTGTCAGCTTCGGAGATTTCACGACTTCCGGCAGTACCGTAATCAGCTTGATACCATCATCCGTAGGGAACATCTGCTTATTTTTTCGTTCCACAAAGCCTTTCTCCACCAGTTTTTCAATGATTGCCGCTCTGGTGGCAGGTGTCCCCAAGCCTTTTCGCTCCACCTCATCATTCATCTGTTCGCTCCCGGCGTGTTCCATAGCAGAAAGCAGCGTATCTTCTGTAAAGTGTTTCGGTGGTGCTGTGAAATGTTCACTGACTTTTGTTTCTACCTGCTCAAAGGTCATTCCCTCAGATAACTGCGGCAGTGGTGTCTCTTCTTTTTCAGCTTTACTATTCCCGGATTTTAAAGACTTTTTAAATTGTTCCTCATAGGTTTTCCAACCATTTTGAAGGATGCTCTTCCCAGTCGCAGTAAACATGATGCCATTACAGGAAAGCTCTGCTTTTACTGTTTCATAAATGTGTTTTTCTCCAGTAGCACAGATCAGGCGCTGGGCAATCAGTGATAAAATCTGCATCTCCCCACCCGGAATCTTATCTAAATCTGCTTTGGCAAGTTCCATCGTAGGAATAATGGCATGGTGGTCAGATACTTTTTTGCTGTTTAAGACTTTCTCCACCTTCGGCTCATGGGAAATTCCCTGCATGAAAGAAATGTTTTTTTTAATTACCCCGGCAATGTTCCCGGCTGTCTGCCCCATATCCTCTGTTAAAAACTGGCTGTCCGTTCTCGGATAAGTCACCAGCTTCTTTTCATACAAAGACTGGGTGTAATCAAGTGTCTGCTGTGCGGTAAAGCCAAACAGACGGTTTGCTTCTCTCTGCAGCGTAGTCAAATCATATAATTTCGGCGGATTGACTGCTTTTTCCTCTCTGCTTACGTACATGACAAGAGCCTGCCCATTACGGCAAGCTCCTGCTATCTGTTCTGCCTTATTTTTGTCATTGATACGCTCTGTAACTGCATCCATCCCGCCACACAGAAGATGCGCCAGAAAATACTGCTCCTTTTTAAAATCTGTAATGCTCTGTTCCCGATCCACCAGCATGGCAAGGGTCGGGGTCTGTACTCTGCCAACGGTCAGCTTATGGCGATAAAGCACCGTAAACAGTCTTGTGGCATTGATACCTACCAGCCAATCTGCCACACTTCTGCAGACTGCGGACTGATACAGATCATCGTATTCCCTGCTTTCTCGCAGATTCCGAAATCCATCCTCAATCGCTTTTTCTTCCATAGAAGAAATCCACAGTCTTTTAAACGGCTTTCTACATCCAGCCTGCTCGTAAACCAGACGAAAAATCAATTCTCCTTCCCGTCCTGCATCCGTTGCACAGATAACTTCTGTAACCTCCGGATTATGAAACAGCCCCTTTAATATTTCATACTGTTTTCTGGTGTTTTCCTTCACCTGATACTGCCATACATCCGGGATGATTGGCAGCGTTTCATACGCCCATTTCCTCCATTCCTCCCGGTAGATATCCGCACTAGCCAGTTCTACCAGATGCCCCACACACCAGGACACCAGATAACCATTTCCCTGCAGATACCCGTTTTTGTGTTCCGTGGCATGAAGCACTTCCGCAATGCTCTTTGCTACACTCGGTTTTTCTGTGATAACTAATTGCAATCTTTTTACCTCCGATTTTTATTTTACTGAAAGGAAAACTTCTTTTCTTCCTTTGCGGTTTTCATAAACCCGCTTTTTACTTCCGCAAGCTCCTGTTCCAAAACAGAGAACATCTGCTCTACCTGCTGTGGCGTATACTCATAATTCCCGGTATTTGACAGATAGGAAAGCCTTGAAATTGCCATTCTTGCTTTTGTCACTCGCCCCTCCGCCAAACGGATGAAACGCTCACTTTTGCTCTCGTTCTCTTTTCCGGTTTCCGGTTCTTCATTCTGTACTTCATTTCTTACTTCTTCCATGGTAAAAACCTCTTTTCTTTTTATATTTGTGGCGGGAAAGCGGCTGGTTTTTACCGCTCCCCATCCATTTTTACATATACTCTTCGTCCTCTGGGTATTCCCCATCGGCTTCTTCCGGTTCCTCGTTCCCTGGTTCCTCATCAGTTTCTTCCTCGTCCTCGAAAGTTTCCTCGTCCTCCATATCATCTTCGTCCTCATCGTCATAATCCGCATCAAAGCTGCCATTCTTTCCTTTGACAAATTTCAGATAATAATAACCGCTGCCGACTGCTCCAAGAACCAGAAGCATGATAAGCATTGTGCCGGAATTATTTTCTGATTTCTTTTCCGGCTCTTTCTCTGGTTTCGGTTTCTCTGTCGGCTCCGGTTCTGTTTCTTCCGTATTCTCTTCTTTCTCAAGTGGAAGTGCTGTTTCCTGTATCGCATTATTCTGCGGCAGAGTCACCATATTGCTGTCTGTGAAATTCAACAAGTCATTCTCACTCACCTCGGTAAGCAGATAGACATTTTCATCTGTTTTTTCATTATCAATGATCAGGTAAAATACCTTATCGCTTTTCGTCTGGATGGTGTAAAATTCTTTTCCGCTTTTTTCTGTACCGGACGGAACTTCCTGCACTCTCCCTATATCAGTATCCACATTTTCCGGCTCTGTAGGCTCTGCGGATGTATTCCCTGTTGTCTGATGTTCTGTAACATCCGCTTTTGCACTGGTAGGCGGTGTTGCATTTGCATCTGCGGGAAGAGAATTGTTTTTCTGCTCCTCCCCCGTTCCGGACGGTGTTTCTTTTACTGCCTCCGGATCTTCATAATATGGATTTGCAACTTTATAATTTTCGGAAATATTTCCTGCATTATCCCTTACCTGCAGCGTAAAATACTGATACGTGGTATCTGCTTTCTGCAGACGTACCTGTAATGCGCCATTGGTAAGCTCGGTAAATTCATTGCCATTGACATAAATGGCAGCTACACCGGAGCCTTCGTCTGCCCCCTGTATCAAAAGCGCTCCGTTTTTTGCCGCCGCACTCAGTGTCGGCTTTGTCTTATCAAAACATTCAATATAACGGTTCTGCTCGTATGTCTCCCCGTTCTGATCGGTCACACGCACATATACACTGCTGTTTGCTGTGACTTCCACACTCATGCTCTGGGTCACATCTGTCCAGCCGCCGTTTTCAGAAATTCTGGCTTCCACTTTTGCAATGGAAAAACCGCCTGTATTTTTTGTATCTTCTACCTGGATACCCACAGTCGCTTTCTCTGCCTGCCATCCTTCCGGTGTGGTAAAAGTAATCTGTACTTCCGGCTGTTCTGCAGTAGTTTCCGCAACTGTTTCCTCTTGTGTTTCTGTCTGCATTTCTTCTTGTGTTTCGGAAGGTGCTTTGGCACCCTCCGCTTCTTCCGCCCACACGGTCATCGTTCCCAGTGAGCCGAGAGCCGTTCCCATTGGAAGCCCTGCCATCGCAGCGGCAAACACCAAAGCGGCTGCTTTTTTATGTATCTTCTTCATTTCCTGTCTGCTCCTTTTCTCTGGTTGCTAAAATCTGTTTTTGTTCCTCATTACTAATATCAATCATCAACTGCAGCTCCTCGGCAGAAATACCGTTCTTACGGAT
Organism: Blautia sp. 1001283B150304_161114_C9; assembly: GCF_015668165.1. NCBI lineage: Bacteria > Bacillati > Bacillota > Clostridia > Lachnospirales > Lachnospiraceae > Blautia > Blautia sp. 1001283B150304_161114_C9. Next base: position 103,167 of record NZ_JADPGO010000004.1, read on the forward strand.
AATCTTTAAGTATTCCATATTTTCTGCCTGTAATATCCGTTCCTCCATGTCCTTTGCTTTTCGCTGTAACTGTCCGATTTTATCGTTAAGTTTGGAAAGATCTGCTTTCATTTTCTCAATGCTCACTGTGTCACCTCCCCTCAATTTGGTCTTCCAAATCCGTAGAAATGCGACTGCCAGTAAGGCGAATTGATGGAAGTATATTGGATGGGATCTCCGCAGTGGATCATTTGGCCATCTCCGGCATAAATGCCCACATGGGTTACAGGTTCTCCTGCCGCATAGGTTCCGGTAAAGAAAATAATATCTCCTGCCTTTGCTTCTTCCGGTGCAACAGGAGTACAGATATTATAAATTCCCTGTGCGGTCAGTCTGCCCATGTTGCAGACTCCGGAATTGGTAAACACATAACTGACAAAACCGGAACAGTCAAAGGAAGTTTCCGGACTGGAACCACCCCAGACATAAGGCATTCCCAGATATTTTTCCGCTTCCGTAAATAAACGCTGAACTGTTTCATCATCATAGGAACCGCCTCCGCCGTATAAGCCACCTTCCCCGGTTGCGATATAAAAGACCGGATTGTAATAGGTTCCGTCCTTTACCAGTTCCAGATAAAGCTGACTTCCGGTTGCACTGCCTGTACTTCCGGTTGTTCCGATTATAGTATCCGTTGTCACCGCAACACCATCGGATACGGCAATATTTTGAAGATGAGCATACTTAATCTGGACGCCATCCTCATCCTGTGTCACCACATAATTTCCAAAAGTACCGGAATACCCTGTAGCTGTCACAGTTCCATTCATTGCGGACTGTACTTCGGTTCCTTCTTTTACGTTAATTTCCACACCCCGGTGAAGCTCCGTCTGTCCGGTTGCATTATTTACGAAATAGCCATAATAAGTGCTGATATAGGAATACCAGTTGAGTTCAATCGGAGTGGCATAGGTCTGCAAGTTTCCTCTGCAGGAATAGACCAGCTTCTGGATTTCTTTCTGCTCCTCATCCATCCGGTTTGTAATCACTCCAAATAATGGCTTCGCCTGCACAGATACATTCAGCACATCCACGGTCACTGTACGGGTGACTTCCACTGCATTTTCATTTCCTTCTGCCAGATAACACTCCCAAGTCTTATGACCGTGTGCCGATGCAGCGCTGTGACTGTCGTAATACACATCAAACTGGACTCCGTACTGTGCAAAGTTTCCGGTATCTTCTACCGTATATTCCACACCGTTCATGACTACTTTCGTTCCCATTGGCAGGAATGGATTTGATGCATCTACAGCAATGGTATGATTTGCCTGCGGCATTGCACCGCTGGCTGTTGGCCCGCCGCTCCAGATACCACAACAAATGGAACAGTTACAATAACCGCTGGTCACCACATTTCCAAGAGATTCTCCTACCTGTATGGTAGTAGTTTCTTCCCTTGTCTCTGTCTTTTCCTCTACGGTTATGCCGTATTGGAGAGCAAACAGTTCTTCCAGTTCCTCTTTTACTTCGTTAAAGGTAAAATCTCCATACTTTGCTGTGAGATAGCTGATGAGAGTATGCGGATCATGCCCGATTGCCCCTACGTTATAGCGGTATTCATCCTTTCCCGGATATTGGGCTTCCATCCGGTTAATCTTCTGCTGTAACTCAGCCTCCATCTGCGTGTAATACATCTCTGCCTGTTCAATCGCATCCGGATCTGCCAGATAACTGGCAGCAATCACATTGGAAGAAACATTCGCAAACATAGCAGAACAGGACGATAAACCTGCCATGATAAATAGAAGAAGTGCCATCAAAAGACCAACTGCCAGAATAACGGTTGTGTTTCTAGCAAAAATCTCCTGTAACTTTCGCGCCACTTTTGTTGCCACATTGACACTTTTAATCGCCGTATCTTTGCTTTCCTTTGCCAGTTTCCCGGCACGATACGCTTTCTGGTATTCCCGCTTGATCCGCTGTTTTTGAAATGCCTTCTGCAAAAGTTTTCTCTGCATTTCCGGATGTTCTTCCAGATACTTTTTATATTGATAACTGGTAGTATTTTTATAAACCTTCCGTTCCAGACGGTTCAGATTTCTCTGTTCTTTCCTCTGCTTTCGGTAACTGCGGTTGCTGTGCTGGCGAAGAACTATCTCCCCGGCAAGCTCACTTTTATGGGCAGCTTCAACTGCACTGTTGTCCGGTTCTTCCTGATGGATTTTCCCATGTGCCAGACCACCTGCGGCATCTGATAAACGGACACCCGTTTTTTTCACTGCCGCATGATTTTTTCCAGACTTTGGCCTTTCATCAAAATACAGCTTATGTTTAACGGTCTGTGTTTCCTCATCTTTTACCCTCTGCATCTGAATTGATTTTTTACGGGTCTGATGTTTCTTTGCGTGCTGCAGCTTCTCGGCTGATTTTTTTGCCTTTTCTTCTGCCTGCTGTAACCTGTGACTTCCTGTTCCCGGTTCTGCATCAGCATTCACCTGTTGATTTCCATTTTTCTTATTCAGACTTCCATCTGTTTCCATCTTGTCAAACTGCAGTTTTCCCGGCTTTACCTGTCTCTGGTTATGATATCGGCTCCGGTGCTTTGCTTTCCTCTCCCGTACCGCCATCGCTGATTCATGGGAATATCCACTGCTCCTGCCGCCCTGATGGTAATTGCTATGCTCCGTATCCCCATCTTCCTGGCTTTTGCCCTCCTCTTCTTTCGGAGGACTTCTGTTTTCCTGTTTCTTCTGTTTTTTCCCGGAAGCATCATTCCCAGACACAAAAGACTGTTCTGCATCCGACTTTTTGAAAGACACCTCGGATTCCCGGTCAGTCAGTTTCCGGCTTTCCTTTGTTGCAAGATTTTCTTCCACCAGTCCATCCCGGCTCATACGGCTGACTTTCTTCTCTTTTGCATTAAATTTCTGTTCCTGCAAAATGCCTCACCTCTTTTCCGCAAAAGAAAAGGTTACTTCGTCTGCATCTCCTCCGGTTTGGAACTCATGATTGCATAGGTTTTCGTATCTGTCGGGTACTTATCGGAAAATGGAATAATCACATTTCCATAAAAAATCAGCCCTTCTCCGGCATTACTGTTATTGACGAAAGAGAGCTGATGCGGTGAAATATTCAGTTTTTCCGCAAGAATCTTCTGATCCCCGCTGTGCTGGTTCAGCATATAGATAAAATCACTGTTACCTACGATATTCTCCACGGCCAGAGAACCCAAGAAATCGCTGACGTTCTGGGTCAGTCCGGTAGGAATGCCGCCCCATTTGCGGAAACGCTTCCAGATTTCCACAGAGTAATTGGCTGTCTGTGGCTGCTTCAACAGAAGATGGAACTCATCCACATAATAACGGGTGGCTTTCTTCAACGCCCTATTGGTGGAAACCCTTGTCCATACCATGTTCTGGACAATCAGCATCCCGGCTTTACGGAGTGTTGTTCCCAAATCCTTAATGTCAAAACACACTACACGGTTGTTCATATCCACGTTGGTTCTATGATTGAACACATTCTGGGAACCTGTAACATAAAGCTGCAGGCAATTGGCAATGCGCCTTGCCGCATCATTCTGATCAGCATACACATTTAATCTGTTCAAGAAATCTTCCAGTATCGGCATATTTTCCGGCTTCGGATCATTGAACAGGTATTCCTCATAAATATCCTTGATACAATGGTCGATAATAGAAACTTCATCGCCGTCCAGTTCTGCATTCTGTGGCTTTTTCATAATCAGCTCACAAAAAGAAGCAATAAACTCCGACTTATCCGCAATGATGGTATCTATATCCTCCACATCCCCGTTAATCCGGTATTTTTCCGGATGGTAAATAACATCTAGGTTCACATCCATAGGATTGATATAATCCGTACTCTTTGCACTGATTTTTACCACCTGTCCGTTTAACGCATGAACAAGCGGGAAATATTCTCCTTCCGGGTCGCACACGATAATGTCATCATTTGTAATCAAAAATACATTCAGGATTTCCCTTTTCGCACTGAACGATTTACCACTACCCGGTGTTCCAAGTATCAAGCCATTCGGGTTTTTCAGCCGCTTCCTGTCTACCATGATCATGTTGTTGGAAAGAGCATTCAAGCCATAATACAGCGCTTCCCCGTCCTGGAATAATTCCTGTGTGGTAAACGGAACAAAAATGGCTGTCGATGTGGTAGTCAGCATCCTGTGAACTTCCGCCTGATTGATACCAAGAGGCAGAGATGCCGTCATTCCCTGTTCCTGCAGATACTGCAAACGGCGGATATTGCAGTTATATTTCTGTGCAATACCCGCCGTCTGATAAACGATATTATCCAATTTTCGTTTGCTGTCTGCCGTATTCATCAACAGAAATGTAATTTTGAACATCTTTTCATTTCTGGACTGCAGCTCCGTCACAAGATTCTGCACATCATCCCCGTAAGTGACCAGATCCGTGGGAATGATGTCCATATCATAACCGCTTCTCACCGCTTTTTTCTGTTCCTCAATCTTCATTTTCTGAATGTTTGACAGCAGGTTTTTCAGGCTTTTAATTGCCTCTTTCGGATCAATGGGCTGTACATGGATGTTGACAATCAGATTTTCTTCCATATCAAGAAAATCCGCCAGCATTCGGTCTGTCAGCTCCGGAGAAGTAATCTGCAGATAGGATACACAGCCAAAGGTCTGCCCCATGCGGAACATACTGTCATTTCGGAAATCGAATCCCGTAGGAGCAATAAAATCTTTTGTACCAAGTCCTGTCTCTGCCACCATGCCATAGTGAAAACGAAATGGCTCTTTCGTATCCATGTTCATCACATCATGCAGGATTTTCAGACGTTCCACACCGTTTAGGGACTTCGCCGCAGCTCCCAGTACCTTGAAGTTACTTAAAATACCTGCCTCGACCTTCTCAAGTCTTGCCTTTGCCATTTTCAGATTTTCTGCTTTAATGCCAAAGGTGATATATTTTGTCTTGACCAGTCCATTATTTCCCTTTGCAAGCTGCATTTTTAACATATCCGCATATTCTTTGCGGATGTCATCGAAATTATCTCCTTTAAGCGGAATATCAATCGTCTTTACATACTCCTCAAAATTGACCTGCTGATTCAAGAATGAAATCTGAAAATGAATGGAGCTGTCAAAGTAATTCAGGAACTCGCAGTAATTTTCAAATATGGTAGTCTTATCGTCGTTCTGTGCAAGCTGATAATTGATGTCAAAAAACTGAATCGTCTTTGAAAAATAATTGTCCGCTGTCTGGCAGATACCATCCCTGTAAATTTCTTTATAGGGAATCGTATCCTGTGCTGTATAAGGTTTTTTCTTCTTCTGTTCCTGTGCTTTCAATGCCCGCAGTTCTTTTAACCGCTTTTTTTCTTCCTTTGTCAGTCCTTCCCCGAATTTTGGCTGTGCTTTATTTTTTACGCTTCTGCTTTTTGAAGAAACGGAACGGATTTCTCGCTTCCCTGGCTTCTTTTGCCTTCTTCTCAAGTTTTGCACCTTCTTTCTCTAATCTTTCCAATTCCACCATACGGTCATACATATTTTCTGAGCGGTACACCCGGATGCCCGGACGCAAGAATTTCTGTCGTATCATATGGTACAATATCTTTTCTGCCGGGAATCCGTCTTTCTCATACATTGCCAGAAAGAAAAATGGCAGCATCGCAATGACCATAAGCGTAGCTGCCACATCTGTTCCCAGACTGTTTTTTGTTAAAAAGTAAACTGGTACTCCGCACACTCCCGCAAGAGAGAAGCAGATGATCTGTCTTTTTGTTAAATTCAGTGCCACCTTTGTCTTGACTTTCGATAAGTCTTTCGGCACTGGTACATATGCCATAGCCTTTCCCTCCTAATGTGCATTGAATATTGATTTCGACAGGGAACCTGTCTTAAATAAACTGAAACATAAAATCACTGTATAAGCTGCCACTGACCAGATAGCCGTGTGCAGGTTGTCCGCAACGGTAATGGTATTTACCAGCACCGCATAGATTGCCACGCAGACCATCATGAAAAATCCCTGGAAGCCCAAGCCTAACAATGCTTTCACATAATTATTCCCGATACTGCCCCATTCCCGGTTGGTGAAAGTTGCAAACGGGATCGGGGAAACAGATACATAAAGGTAAATTTCAATCATACGTCCATATAAAATGACGGTAATGAGGACAGATATGATTTTCATGCAAAGACTCACAATCATTGTTTCCAGGCCAAGCCCTAAAAGCTCTCCGATGCCCATATCCTCAATACTGCTCTCCAGCAGTGTTTGTAATGCTTCCGCCACATCTATGGAGGTACTGCCGTTTATAATACCTCCGGCACTGGTCACCACATGATTTGCCACATCGAAAATTGCAAGGGCAATATCAAAGGTATGTGTCACCAGATAAACGGCTACCCACATCTTGAAAATGTACTTGAAGAACATGAACGTATCTGTGTCGTGCATGTTGTTTTTTTCCATAATCATGGAAATCAATTCATAACACAGGACAAACGTAATGATCATCCCCGCAATGGGGACAATGACATTATCCGATAACGTTTTAATCATCGAAAAAATGCCACTGTTCCAATCCTGGGGTGTCTTGCCAACTTCTGTTGCAATGGTACCTACTTTCGTATTTACATCCGTGAACATGGTTTCCAAATTCGATGTAACCCATCCCGTCAGAAGTTCCTTTATGAAATCCGTTATCTTTTCAATAATCCCGCCCATAAATTATCCGAACAGGGTTGCAAGCTGTGGAATCAGGTTCATTCCGATCAGCACAATGCCACCGCCTGCCATCAATTGTTTTATCCCCAATTAGGTGTAAAACTCTGCTCGATGGCGGGCGGCGGCGTACAAAAAATCTATATGGTGTTTTTAAGAGAACCGTCCCGGCGGGACAGGTCAGGCAGTGACCTGTTCCACCTCCGGGATGGGTTTGAGATTAAAATGAATTTCGATAGAAATGTGTCTTGTTTTATCTTCGTCAATGCGCTCATGCACGACGATTTCTTTGATTAAGCGGTTAAGGGTGGCTGCGTCCAGCTCTGTGATGTTGGCATATTCCTGAATGGCTTCCACCCATTGTTTTGCGTCATTGGCAAGCTGGGCTTCATCGGACAGCCGCTTCCTGCCCTCGGACACTTTTGCTTTAAGCTCCGTCTGCTCGGTCTGTGTCTTTTCCAGCATGGTGTTGAAATTCTGCTCACTGATACGCCCTGCAATCATATCCTCATAAAGCCGCATGACCATTTTATCCAGAACCTCAATCCGTTCCTCGTCCCTTGTAAGGGTGCGTTCCATTGCTTCCCGCTGTTCCCGCTGCTCGGCTTCACAGGTATTAGTCAGGCGGTCGGCAACCGCTTTCCCGTCCATCAGGGCAGCTCTGGCACATTCTCTGATTTTCCGCAGCACATGGCTGTAAAGGGTGTCATAGTCAATCCGGTGCTGGGTGCAGTGGTTCTTTCCAAAGGCATTGTAGGTCTTGCAGGAATAAATCTGCTGGGGATGTTTTGCGTTTGTGTAGCGTATCGTCAGCGACTTCCCACACTCGCCGCATTTTATCAGTCCGGCAAACAGGCTGATTTCATTGGTCTGCCCCGGACGCTGGCGGGATTTCAGCTTGTTCTGCACAATGTCAAAGCTCATGCGGTCAATCAGCGGTTCATGCTGCCCCTCCACCACAATCCAGTCCTCCGGCTTCTTTTCCCCAATCGTGCCGATTTTGAAACGGTAGTCTTTTTTCTGGGAAGCAATCGCCCCGGTGTAGACGGGATTCATCAAAAGGTCTTTGATAACTGAGAAGTCCCACATATACCGCCCGTTTTCCGGGTCTTTCTTTTCCCATTTGGTGCGGGTATTGCGAAGCCCCCGTTCCCGGTTCCACCATGTGGGGCAGGGGATTTTTTCTTCCTCCAGCCGTCTGCGGATATAGTTCGGACCATGACCGTTCAGGGCATATCCGAAAATCAGCCGCACAATCGGGGCGGTTTCCTCGTCAATGAGCAGATGGTTTTTGTCCTCCGGGTCTTTCCGATACCCAAAGGGGGCAAGACACCCGGTAAACTGTCCTTTCTGCGCTTTCAGAAGATAAGAGGAATGGACTTTCTTGGAAATATCCTTACTGTACATCTCGTTCAGGATATTTTTGAACGGGGCAATGTCGTTGTTATCCCGCAGGGTGTCGATACCGTCATTCATGGCGATATAGCGGACACCGTTTCTTGGGAAAAAGTCCTCAATCAAATGCCCGGTTTGCAGATAGTTACGCCCCAGTCGGCTGAGGTCTTTCGTGATGACAAGGTTGATTTGCCTGCGTTCAATGGCTCTCAACATTCTCTGTAAATCAGGACGCTCCATATTAAGACCTGTGAAACCATCGTCCTGATAGACTGCCACAACCTCCCATCCCTGCTTTTCGCAGTATTTTTCCAGCATATCACGCTGGTTTGCGATACTGGCACTTTCGCCTTGCAGGTCATCGTCCTTTGACAGCCTGCAATAGACCGCCGCACGATAGCCCCCGGCAAGTGCCGAACCGATTGTTCTGTATTCCATTTCGTTCATCATAGCCATTTACCCACACAATCCAGACGGTATCTGGCTCTTTTGAACCTCATCTTCATTATACTTCAAATCTTTCTTTTTAGCAAGATATTCTTTTGTATTTGTCTTTCCATATTTCTGGGAAATCAGGCTGACGAACACATCGGTTGCGTCCAGTTCCCCGTCAAACACCGTTGTAACATGAATCTCTGTTTTGTTTTTTGCCATAGGCAGTTATCCTCCATACATGAAAATAGCCAGACAGAGGGTGTCGGCAACGAAGTCCGGCAACGGGCTTCAAAAGACCCTGCAAACAATCTCAATCTGGCGATGGTTACTATTTATACTTTTCTTTTATTTTTCTGTTGTTTTGGTTGTTATAAGGGAGAAAAGCCCGCAGTTAAGGGTTTTTCCCCGGCAACCGGCTCGGCAACGAGATAGCAACAGGGGGTGCAACGGGCTGTCCTTTTCAGAATGGAAGCTCCATCTGTTCTGTGACCTCCACAAAACCGTCCATTGTTTTTTCAGACGGGTTGCCGGAGTCCGTTGCCGGGTTTTCACGCTCCCAGCCCTTTTGTCTGCCATATTCGGAAAACATTCTTGGGTTTGGGAAGTACCTCCAGCGGTCAATGCACTGGTTCATAATCTCGTTGATTTCCCGGATTTCCCATTGCTTCGGCTCGTCAAAGGCATGGTTCAAGGCTTCCTTGTAGAGCTGCTTGGAGCAGACCATGCTCCCGGTGTACTTATCAAGATACGCCTGTATCATTCCGGCTTTGGTGTCCTCCGGCATAAAATCCCGCTGGTGTTCTTTGAGATAGCGCTGCATGGCGGGGCTGAAAGCCAGCTTGAACCTACCGCTTCGGTAAATCTCCATCGCTTCCGCCCACATCTGCTCGATATAGGCTCTGGAAGCGGCTTCGTCCTCCAAAATATGAACCTCGGCTTGCTCCGGGTAAACCATGACGGGGATAAAGCGGCGGTTGCCGGAACGGTCAAGGGGCAGGAAGTCAAGGGCATTGGAAGTGCCGCCAAACACGCACTGACGGGGGCGGTCTGCCGGGTGGGTTTCATAGGGTATCTTGTAAACCTCTTTCTGACGGCTTAAAAATGACTTGATTTCCTCAATGCTCTTGGCATTGGCAGTTGCCATCATTTCCGACATTTCGATCATCCAGTGACCTTGCAGCTTGCGGTACACATTGTCATCGTCCAGCTTCCGCAAATCATCGGAGAACCACTCGTCCCGGACTGCCAGCAGACGGAAGAAGGTGGACTTGCCAGCCCCCTGACCGCCTACCAGACAGAGCATGATTTCAAATTTGCATCCCGGCTGAAAGGCTCGTGAGATTGCACCCAGCAGGAACAGCTTCAACGCTTCATAGGTGTAATCGTCTGCGTCAGCCCCCAGAAAGTGCCGCAGGCAGAAACGGATTCGCTCTGTCCCGTCCCACACAAGGGTATTGAGATAGTCCCGGATGGGATGGTACTTGTTTTCATTCGCCACAATCCCGATGGCGTTATCAATCTTCTTCTCATTGGTAAGCCCGTAGGTTTCTTCCAGATAGAGAAGCAGATACTTCATGTCCGTATCGTTCAGGGCGGTGCTTTCCCTGTGGAAGCCGATGGGCTTTATGATGTCCTTGCGGTCGGTCAGGATGTTGTATGCGATAGCCCCGGAAAGCAGCGGGTCACGCTGGAATACGGTCAGGCAGTTCCGTATGCTCTGACGGACACCGCCTTTCTCGGTAGTTTCCAGCCCCGCCTTGATTTCCTCAATGCTCTGGGGCGGCTGCATGGCGTTCATGGTGTTTTTTAGTTCTTGCTGCGTTTGCGGCGGCAAGCTCTGCCATTCGCTTTTCAAGCTGTATCACATCCTTCCCGTAGTCCGTAATCAAAGCTGCTTTTTCCTCTGTCTCCCCAAAGAGCAGCACATCCAGCAGATATTCCACTTGGTCTTGCTTCTGTAAGGCTTCCACAAACCGTGGATGAAAGGCTTCCTCCGGGGAGTGCGGGGCATAATCCTTTCTCCATGCCCGAAGCAAGTGAAGATAATCGGCAAGAATACGGAAGCAGCGGCTCTTTGCTTCCTGAAACTGTTCCTCCTGGGATTTCTGCCGGGGCTTGGGCTTTTTTACCTTCCCCGGCGGTTTCCAGTCCTCATAGGAAAGCCCGAAGTCCTGTGCCAGCTGTACGGCGGCTTCTTTCTTTCCCAGCCCATACAGGGCGGCGGCAAAATCAATCACATCCCCATCCGCACCGCAGCCGAAGCAGTGGTAACGCCGATCCAGCTTCATGCTTGGGGTTTTATCGTTATGGAACGGGCAACAAGCCATCCCGTTCCGGCCTACACGGATTCCATAATGCTCCGCAGCCTGTCTTGTTGTGACGGACTGCTTCACAGCTTCAAATACATTCAAATCTATCCCTCCTTGAAAAAAAGAAAAGCACCTGACATTCTCAATCTGAAAATGGCAAGTGCCTGTTAAAGTTCCATATCCTGTTGTTTGTGTTTTGTCTGCACCGGGGCAGTTCTTTGTGCTTTTTTCTCGTCCGCCTTATCCTGCAAGACTTCTTTGAGGGGCTGCTTCTTGGGCGGCTCTTTGCTTTCTTCTGTGCCGGGGGTGGCTTTCCGTACCCAGTAGCGGATGTCCCGCAGCTTCTTCAAATCCTCCTGTACCTCGGTCAACGGTATTTTCAGGGCTGCAATTTCTTCCAGAAGCGTTTCCTGCTCCTCTTGCAGTTCCTTTTGGGTGCTGTCCTTATCGTCCGGGTGCTTGGCAAGGTAGGCGGTGGCTTTCGCATACCGGGCAACCTCCGGGTGTTCCTGTTTGAATTTTTCCTTTGTTTTCTTAAAAAATATCTTCTGGTACTTCTCATAGACAGCCTTACATTCTTTGCAGTCTGTCCGGCTGGCAAGAATCCCGTCAATCACTTTGCTTCGGGCTTCCTTTGGCTTCATCTGATTGCGGTAATCTGCGGCTGATTTCCCGGAGGATTCCAGAAATGCTTCTAAGTCCTCCACAGTGGAAAGCCCCTTTTGCCGGAGATAGGACAGGGCTTCGCTGACTGCCTTTAAGTCCTGTGAAGTCCCCCGGTTCTGTCCAGCCCTTGTCCAGTCCTTCCGTTCTTCCTTTCGTATCGCCATATACTTCATCAGCAGATTGGGAAGAAGTGTTGCTCCCTCCGCCGCCTTTTGTGCAAGCAGCTCTTTCCGTTTTTCGCCCAGCTCGGTAATCCAGCCTTTGAGGTTTTGGATAAGCTGCCGGATGGACTTCATCAGATTGTTGGCAGCTCTGATTTCCCGGTTCAGGTTTCCGATATTCGTCTGGATACCCCGCTTTTCCATCTGCCGGACAGCAGCTCCCTCATGGACAGTAGGGACTATATCAAGCCCCTGTCTGGCATAGGAACGCAAGTCCACACGCTCCGGGCGGTCATTGGCTTCCAGATAGCGGTTCTGGATGACCTCCCATTCATGCCGCCAGATTTCACAATACTTCTGGTCGTTCCAGTCAACCGTATCCTCCTTGTGGCTTTTCCATCTGCCGGACGGAAGTTTGATCCGTTCCCCATTCTCGTCAAGGTCATAAACCTTGCGGCTCTTGGGAAGCCATTTCCCATGTTCGTCCATTGCCCTCATAGTGAGCAGGACATGGGCGTGGGGATTGTGTCCCGGCGGATGGGGGTTATGGATTGCAAAATCAGCAATCATGCCTTTGGAAACAAACTGCTGCTCACAAAACTCCCGTACAAGGACAGCGTACTGGTCAGGCGGTATCTCTCTGGGGATGGTAAGCACCCACCGCCTTGCAAGCTGGGAGTTCCATTGTTTCTCCACCGCTTCGGCGGCGTTCCATAGGGTATTGCGGTCTGCATATTTCTGTGGGGCATTTGCCGGAAGAAGGATTTCATTGTGGACGATACCACGCTTTTCCGGGTAGTGCTTCACTTCCTGGTCGTATTCACAGAACAGCTTTTCGCCGCTCTGGTAGGCAGCGGCGGCAACCGCAGACTGCTGTTGGCTTCGCTGTACAATAGAAATTTCGTTGTGTGGACATGGCATTTTGTGTCCCTCCTTTCTATGCTTGGTGGATGGGGTGGAGTTTTACCACCTCATTTTTGGCAGAAAAAAAGCAGGAGATCTTTTTTAGATTTCCTGCTCGGTGTGCCGCTTTGTAGGTGGCGGGTATTTAGTTGTGAAAGTTCGGGACAAGTTGACCCGATGTATAAGAAATAATAAACCAGAAGTTTACAAGCTAAATTTGTTACAACAAAAATGTAAATACTCTTTAACCGATATTTCTTTGCTATTCAAAATTCCAATAACAACAAATATAACTTCTGCAACTGTAAGATAGCAGTCTTTCAAATCAAAAATAAAAAGGGTAGGTATCTGCAAAAAATCTAAACTTCCACCCCAAAACACCTTATCAATCAAGCTACATAAACATCCCGATATGCCACAAATCATTATCATTTTTACCCAAAAACTTGTATGTGCTCTTTTTGCCTGATATAGCATATATCCTGATAAAAAGAGGAACAAAACAAACACATTCAATAAAATGGTAACAAACGGACTTGATAATAATTCGAAGAAATTGCCAGCATAAGATAAACGAGTATTTAGTTCTGGATTAAATCTTAAAACTTTGGCTATTATATCAAATTCGTATTTCATAAATACTTTTGAAATTACTATTTTAACCATCTGGTCAATTAGAACCAATAATGCCACAGGTATAATAAACGGCTTAAACTTTTCCATCAGTAATACTTCCTCTCAAATTATTATTTTATTATTTCTTCTTTTTCGATTTAGGGGTAGGCAATTCTTCATACATAGCATTAAACAATCCTGTCAAAAACTCTTTATTATCAACTTCATCTACCAACAACATTTCTTTTGCTCCCTCGTAAGGTAACTCATACGAAACCGTTGGCATATAACTTATTGCTGATTTTACTGGTTTGACAAGTAATCTATCATCATAGATACCGCCTACAATCTTACCACAATAATAAATGACAAATTCGCCCATCATAGCTCGATAGGTAATTTCATTCAAGTCAGATAACTGACCTAAAATAAATTCTAAATATTCTTTGCTGGATGCCATAACTTTACCTCAATTTCTAAATTTATTACTGACTTCATTATACTTTATTGCTTATCGAAAAGATAGCATATTTTATGAAACTTGTCGGCTGGGAACAGCTTGCAACGCAAGGTGTCCCCAGATGGCAAGTCCACAAAAGGGTAGCTGGCGGCAGCCAGCGCAGGGGAAGCGTAGCGTCCCCTGTTTGATTTGGAGCAGACCATGACTGCGGAAAATCACAGCCCTCCGGCGAGGAGCCTTCGGAGAACGCAATGCACCAACCTCTGGGTGGTGTATAATTGCGCCCTGAGTAAACTAAGGGGTTTCCGGCTTCTTCCGTTCCAGCAGTTTTTTCAATAGTTCCTGCGTGTCCTGTCTGTGAAAAATGAGTTTCAACAACAGCATGATATCATCATCTGTCAGGCGTTCCGGCTCTTGCAGAAAACTTTCCAGCATACCGCCACGAGTACAGAGCCGGTGCGTCCGTTCCTTTCGGGTAAGCTGCTTCAACTGATGCTGCAATGCCTTTTCATCATTGATAGCTTTCCGCAGTTTCTTTTCGCTTTTCTCCAGCTCCCGGTTGAGCTTTTCAAGTTTTGAGCTATCAGGCAAGGGCAGCGTCCTCCTTTCCCGGTATCAGCACATAAATCCTGTTCGGCTCTCCAACGCCCTGACGCACCCGCATGATAAGTCCTGCGTTTTCCAGTTCATTCAAAGAACGCTTGACCGTCATAGGACTGCGGGACAGGACTGCGGCAATGGCTGTGACAGGGAAGCAGACAAACAGGATTCCGTTCTCGTCCTCCTGCCCTTTGGATTGCATAGCGTCCAGCATCCGGCAGTACATGACCTTTGCGGTGCTGCTGACTGGAAATCCTGTCAACGCTCTGGGAAATGGCATACAGGGCGGCAGTGGTGTGTCTATCGTCATAAATTCAAAATTCATTCGGTGTGTTCCTCCTTTTTCTTTGCTCGTTTGGATAAATAACGGGGGCAGTCAACCACAACCGCCCGGAAGCTCTGCCTGCACCCATGCTGGCATTTCCGGCATAATTCGTTGTAAGTGACACGCCCCCGGTCATTGAGGTAAAAAGAAAGCTCATGCTTCCTCTTTTTGCTCATTCTCGGCATATTGCGCTTCCTCCCGTTTTAGTGTATGGTTTCGGGGCGATTTTCGGCAAAATTACAGCCATAGAGCCGCTTAAAATCTCCCGAAGTATCAGCGATAGGGTAGACTATCCCCCTATTAGATTGTCGTGTTTCGGTATCATTTCGGTGTCAGTTCGCCAGTTCTCCCCGGTGTCGTTCCTCCCCTGAATCTCACAGCGGCGTATCGCTCCCTTTGGTACGCTCGTTTTGGTCAGGGTTCCTCCATATCCCTGCCAAAATTCATGGCGCTACATCGCCGGGGAAGCATATCCCACACAGGCTGGTCATTCGATTGGAATAATCCATCGATGAACTACCTGTATCATAGAACATTTTTGTGCCCTGTGCCGTATGTCCACAAAGTAGGAATTAAGGGTAAAAATCAGAAATTTCCACGATTACGGAAAGTGTGATATAATCCAGATAAGCGGCAGCAATGAAACCGTTGGAAAGGAGCGTGTGCCCATGAAAGGAGCAACAAGCATACAGGAACGCCTTTGGGAACTCCGCAAGGACAAAGGCTTAAATCTGGAAGAACTATCAAAACTAACGGGTATTTCTAAATCAGCCCTTGGCAGTTATGAAAAAGAAGATTTTAAGGAAATCAATCATGGCAACCTTATCACGCTGGCAGACTTCTATGGGGTTTCCGTCGATTATCTGCTGTGCCGGACAGAGAACAGGGAGCAGATCAACACGCCACTGACGGAGCTGCATTTGAACGATGAAATGGTTGCACTTCTGAAAAGCGGTCGGATCAACAACCGTCTGCTCTGCGAACTTGCCACCCATAAGGACTTTATCAAGTTTCTTGCGGACATTGAGATTTATGTGGATGGGATTGCCACCATGCAGATTCAAAACCTCAACACCCTTGTCGATACTGTCCGACATGAAATCATAGAACGGTATCGCCCTGGCGAAGATGACCCACATTTGAAAGTGCTGCAAGCCGCCCATATCAGTGATGATGAATATTTCAGCCACATGGTTCTGGATGACCTAAACCTGATTATCCGGGATATTCGGGAAACCCATAAAAAGGATAGTGAGAGTGCGCCCCACACCACTGTTGCCAATGAACTGAAAGAAAATCTGGAAGCGGTCGAAAATTTCAAGGGCAGCCGTTTGGAAAAACTGGCAGTGCTTTACTGCAAGCAGCTCGGTATCAACTATAAAAATCTGTCAGATGAAGAATTTCGCTGGCTTATTCGGATTCTCCAAAAATCAAAGAAAACGGGAACGCCTATCAACCAGAGGAAAAAACGGTAAAGGAAAACCGCTGTTGCATGGTTTGTTGGATTCCATGTAGCAGCGGTTTGTGCTGTGGTTATTACTTCATTCGTTTTCTTAATATTCGGCGATAATTTGTTTCTCCCTTTGGTGCGTCCTGTATAATTTCCAACACACCATCTTCAAGCATTTTATCAATGCGATTGGAAATCCATACATCACTAATTCCAAGTTGATATTTTCCTAAAACATTACCTATGACAATAGCCATTTTGAATTGCTCTGGCTGTTCCGCAATTTCACGAAGAATGAAACTATCATATATATCTTCTGAAACGCTTTGCAATTTACCATTTAACATTGCACGCAAAGGTGCATTTTCATTTTGAAGTTGATTCCATTTCATAGCACAAGCTGAAAGAAATACAGGATTAGCTTTCTCTTGTAGAGTTATATAGTTTCCCCATTCGCCAGGAGAGACCTCGCCCCATGCTATTTTGGATGTCATAGTATTTTCTTTTCCATATTCCCATGTAGGTAACTTAACCAAATAAATTGTTGTCTGGCAGTTTAAGGGTTGAAGTTGTTTCATAAGCCAATACATACCACAAAGCTCATCTGGATTATAGCTATACCAAATGCGAATTTCTTCCCCAGCTACATATCGTTCAATCACTGAGGTCAATGTAGTTTTAATTTTCTGTATTTTTTCTTCAACCTGATAATCTAAATCCTCTACAAAGCAGACAGACAGCATTTTCTTGAAAACATTTTTCCGCTGTTCGCCAATTCCATTATCAGAAATATCTCCCACACTAAGAGCCATATCAAAACAATAAACATCACAGCTCTTGCCTCCCAATGGAATAGCATTCTCCCAAGCAATGTGTTCTTGTTCCTGTGCTTGAAGCTGTGCTTTTTTCATTTCATCTGAAGATGGAACACTCCCGTCTTCATGCCTCATAAATATTGAAACAGCACTTCCTCTATACTTTCCCTTGCCGTAAGTTTGGGCAATTTTCAAACTTCCACAGGCACTTTCACCAAATACAATTTCAATCATCTTATATACCTCCGATTTAATTGCTCCCGTTATGAATAAATCATCTCATGCAAAACAATTTCTTCTGCCCGGTTATGAATGTTATTGCAACGCTGCACCCATTCCATTTGGTGGGTACGCTTCAATTCCTCGGTTACGCCCTCGGCAGTTTTCATCTGCTCCATGATGGTGTCTAACCGTTCCTGTGCCTGTTCGTTCAGGTCTGCAAGATATGTCCACAATTCCCCGGTCAGTATCAATGTATTCAATCTGGCTGGGTGGACTTCCCTTAAATATTCCCGGTGCATCCGTCCGTACTTTCCGATAGGGCGGTGTTCCTCCGGCAGTTTCAAGTCCGGGATGTAATAATCTCCGACAAGGATATAATCAATTCCGTTTTCCGTTATTCTTGGTTTCAATTCGCTCATGTTCCTTACCTCCTGTGGAAGCAGGCTCGTCTGGTACTAACTCAATCACATCGGTAATCTCACAATTCAGCGTTTCGCAGATACGGGCTAATGTATCCATGCTGATGTGCTTTCCCTCTTTGCTCATGTTGGCAATCATATTTGTTGTCATACCAGCGGCAAGCCTTAAATCCTCTTTTCTCATATCACGCTCTAACAGTGTGTGCCAGAGTGGCTTATAGCTGATGTGCATATTGTTTTCCTGCCTTTCTATCTATACCACCGGGGCGGCTGCCCCGGCAGGAACTTTTCTCTTATTATAGCACCAATCTTGTGAAATCACAATTTATTCTTGTAGCCTGCCGCTGATACCGTCTGGATTGTGCTTTTCCTTTCGTTTTTTGTTCCAACTAATTAGCCATGAACTGCTTAATTCCTTGCGATTTTGCTTATGTGTGATAAAGAAGTAATAGAAGTGTAAAAAATTTTGCCGTTCCTATCCGGCACATGAGGTATGTCGGATAGGTCGGGCGGTTAGGTGTCGGGCAGTTCTACCTTGCCGACAAAAGAATAATAGATTTCGATTTCCTGTCTGCGTAACTTGCCCCGGCGTTTCCCGTCAAGGGCAACGCTTTCATGGACAACGATTTTCTCCACAAACTCCCGCAGCAGAGTAGGGGTAAGTTCTTCAATGGTAGTGTGCCTGCGTACCACATTCATAAACTTTTCAGCGTTTGCGGTGGCTTCCTGCGCTTTGGAAAGTTCTTCCCGCAGTCTGGCGGCACGTTCTTTCAGTTCTTTCTGCTCGGCTTCATAGTCTGCCGACAGCTCTGTGAAACGCTCGTCCGATATGCGCCCGGTTACGCTGTCCTCATACAGCCGCTTGAAGATAGCAGATAACTCGGCTATGCGTTTCTCGGCGGCTTCCAGCTCCTTTTTCTTGGCGGCGTTCCTGCGTCTGTCCCCGTCCTCATTCTGCTCGATTAAAAGCTTCATAAACCGGGCTTCATGCTTTGCCGCATAGCTGGTAACTTTCCGCAGATTGGAGAGTACGCCAGCGGTCAAGAGGTCAGTGCGGATAAAGTGCGCTGTGCAGTCGGCGGTGCGTTTCTTGTAGCTTCCGCAGATATAACAGTCCTGCTTGCGCTTGTCCGTCTGGTATCGCTGCTGGTACATGACGCTGCCGCAGTCGGCACAAAAGAGTATGCCGGAGAACAAGCCCACTTCGTCATAACGGTTGGGGCGTTTGCGCTGCTTGCGTAACTCCTGCACCCGTTCCCACGTTTCCCGGTCAATGATAGGCTCATGGTGGTTCTCAAAAACCGCCTGCTTTTCCGGGGGATTTTCTATGCTGTGTTTCAGCTTGTAGGACGGCTTCTCGGTCTTAAAGTTTACCAGACAGCCCGTATATTCCCGGTTTTCCAGCAGATGAACCACGGTATTGGTCGCCCACTTGCACTCATAGCCGGGGTGGTAGCGGCGGGTGCTGCCCGTCCTGCGGTATTCCAGCGTCCCCGGCGTGGGGATTTGCTGCTCGGTCAGCATACGGGCTATCTTGGTCGGACCGTTCCCGGCAAGGCAAAGGCTGTAAATCTGCCGTACCACCGGGGCGGCTTCCTCGTCAATGATAAAGTTTTCGTCCTCGTCCATGAGGTAGCCATAGACGGGCTTGCTTGTGATGGGCTTTCCGCTCATGCCCTTAGAGCGTTTTACTGCCTTGATTTTCTTGCTCGTATCTCTCACCAGCCATTCGTTAAAAATGTTCCGCAGCGGGGCAAAATCATTTTCCCCCTGTGCGCTGTCCACTCCGTCATTGATAGCGATGAAGCGGACACCTTTCTGTGGGAAAATCATTTCTGTGTACATTCCCACCTGTAAGTAGTTTCGCCCTAACCTCGACATATCCTTGACGATAACTGTCCCGACTTTCCCTGCTTCAATGTCTGCAAGCATGGCTTGAAATCCGGGTCTTTGAAAGTTCGCACCGGAATAACCGTCGTCGGTGTACCAGCGCAGATTAGAAAATCCATTCTGTTTGGCATAGGTTTCCAAAATCCTCTTTTGGTTGGAAATGGAATTGCTCTCGCCTTGCAGCTCGTCCTCATGGGACAGTCTTGGGTAAAGGGCGGTAATGAGTTGCTGGGTGGTCTGTCTTAACATAAATTCCTCCGTTTCCGACAGCCAGCCCCACTATTCCGTACCTTGATTGTACCACATGGGGCGGCTGTCTGTATAGCGGCAAAAGCGTCAAATCTGCTTCTTTACGGTCGGTAAAAATGACGGTTTTTCAATCAGGCTTATCACAGGTCAAATATCCGGCGGCGGCTTCTGCTTCCAGCACTTTCATCATCTTGTCAGCGGCGGTGTCGGTCGCCCCCTCCTTGAAAAAGCCAGACACCACAAGGATTGTGTTGCCTATCCTCGTTTCGGTCACGCAGTCCGGGCGGCGGGCAGGGCGTTTGTTTCTCTGGGTGTCGGTCATAGGCAAATCTCCTTTCCGGCAAGCAGCCGTTTCAGCTGTTCCATTTTTCCCTGTGCGGCGGCTTTCCTCAAATTCTCCCCGGTAAAGCAGAGAGGGGAACACATTTCAAGCAGGCGGTCATAAATCCGGGCGTGGGCGGTGTCCTCCGGGTGCTGCAATTCCTCCAGCGTGAGGTTGGTCGTCACAATCAGCGGCTTCCTGCTCCGGTAGCGGCTGTCAATCACATTGTAGACCTGTTCCAGACCGTATTCTGTGCCACGCTCCATTCCAAAATCGTCAATGATGAGCAGGGGGAAGCTGCAAAGGCGGGAAATATATTCGTTCCTGCCCGCAAAGCTGGCGGCAAGGTCGTTTAATATTGCTGCAAAGTTTGTCATGCACACCGGGACTTCCTGCTCCATGAGGGCGTTTGCAATACACCCGGCAAAATAGCTTTTCCCAGTGCCTACCCTGCCCCACAAGAGCAGCCCGTAGTTCCCGTCCTTTATCTGTTCCCAGCGTGCCACATATCCGGCGGCGTTCTTCATCTGCGGGCAGCTGCCGTTATCGTTGGCAAATGTCCAGTCCTGCATGGTCTTGTCTGTAAAGCCCTGCCGTTTCAGCCGTTCCACCGTTTCAAGGTGGCTGCGCCGCTTCTCGGCGGCTTCCCGTTCCTTACGGGCTGCCCGCTGGCAGTCGCACTCTGACGGGTGGCGGTCACGCCCGAAAAAGGTCTTGCCCTCCGGGAAATAGGCTTCTTTGGGTTTCCGGCATTTGCCGCAGTATAAAAGCCCGTCCTCCCCGGTGTAATCCTCCGGCTCGGCTGTGGTGTCGGTCATAGGCAGTATGGTGTTGTGGATTGTATCGGTCATAGGCTTTCTCCCTCCTTGAATGAATAGTCCGGTATGCCTTTCTTTGGCTTCTCTTTGGCAGCGTCCTCCTGCGCCCACTTGTAAATGGTGGCTGCATGGCTCTGGTACTGCTTCCCGGTGGAAGCGATGTGGCAGGAAAGGCGGTCAAGGTAATACTCCCACTTGCCGGGGAAGTCCTGTTCCAGCTCCAAAAGTTCTGTGTCAGAAAGAAATACATTTTTATATCTGCCATAAGCGGCGGGGGGCTGCCCCTCA
Organism: Blautia sp. 1001283B150304_161114_C9; assembly: GCF_015668165.1. Lineage (NCBI taxonomy): Bacteria > Bacillati > Bacillota > Clostridia > Lachnospirales > Lachnospiraceae > Blautia > Blautia sp. 1001283B150304_161114_C9. The sequence continues at coordinate 124,222 of NZ_JADPGO010000004.1, forward strand.
CTCGCTCCTTTTGTTTGGCTCTCTATTAGGTTGTTTATATTAGTTTGGTTAGGGGACGGTTTTCCGACCGTCATAAGGTCAGTTTTCCGGCTGTCAGTTGGTCGGTTTCCCGCCCTTATGAGGGGCGGTTTTCCGTCCGTCAGTTGGTCGGAAAACTGTACCACTGGGATAGGCGGCACTTTCACATACAGACGGTTGGCGGCAGAAAAGCCCGTCCGTCTGCGTTCCAGCAGCCCGGCAGCGTCCAGTTCGTTCAGTGCGCCCTTTATGGTGGTGCAGCCTTTATCCAGCATTTCCGCTATCTCTGCTATGGGGTAGACAATGTATGTCCGTCCCTCGCTGTCCTGCCAGCCGTTCTTCTGCGAAAGGGTGGAACGGTCTAACAGCAGCGCATATAACTCTCTTGCGGTGTGGGATAGGTCTGTTTCCAGCAGGAAACGGGGGTAAGGCAGGTAAGCGGGCAGCTCCGTTCCTGCGGTCATATAATCAGCGATAGGGTTCACCTCCTTGTGGTGTCTGTCTGTGGGTTCTGTTACGCTTTTAGGGGGCGTTTTTAAGGGAAAAGGATAAATGTATCACGCACCCTTTGACACCCTCCAAAAAAGCCTTGATTTATGCGGGTTTGAAATGCCCTAAAGCGTGACATTTCTCCCTTTGTTTCCGCTTCCGTTTGGCGGCGTTTATCCGCTTCATGCGTCCGGCGCAGTCCGGGCAGTATTTCCCCCGGTTGGATTTTGGGAAGAAGAACGCCCCGCAGACAGCGCAGCGTTTCCGGCTTCCCCGGCGCAAGAGGGCGGCTTCCAGTGCTTCATCAAGGGGCAGGACAGCGGCGGTAAACCAGCGGCAGAGCAGCGAATAGCTGATACTCTGTACACACACGCAAGGCTCGCCGTCCTCCAACAGCAGGCAGTTCCCGCTGTCATAGTTGCAGCACTCATGCACAAGGCGGCGGGCTGCCCGGTACTGGCGGTAGTCCATGCGGGGGATATTACCGTTCATGGCTCTGCTCCTTTCTGCGCTGCGGCTCGCTCCGGCGTAAAATCTGGTCGATATTGCCCTTGACAGTCTGCAAGCGGCGGTACTCCTCCCGTTTTGCCCGGTAATCGTTGTAGCCGCTGTTTTTCTCTTTGATAAGGCTTTCAATCTCTGCTTGCAGGGATTTATAGCTCGGCAGCTTGGAAATGCCGTTCTCCCTGAAATAGCGGGCGGCTGCGTCTGCTATGATAAAGTCACTTTCATGCTTCTGACGGTAGGCTGCTTTTGCTTTGGCGTTTTTCTGCTGTTTCAGCCCGTCCCGGACAGGGCGGGTCTTGGAATAGGCAAGCACCTGCCGTTGCAGCTCCTTTTTCCCGTTCAGCGTCTTTTCCACCTGCTTCAACCACGCAAGGCTTTCCTGCATGGCGGCATAGGCGGCAGAACAGGCTTCGTCCAGTTCCTCCGGGGAGGAAAAGCCGTACTGCTGATAGGCGGTAACGGTAGCTGCCATTTGCTTTAGGTTGTGCTTTGCCGCCCAGCGGTCATAGCCCACGCCCTTGCCCTCGGCTCGCTTGGCTTCCCGGTCAACCATGCGCTGCAAGGTGTTGTCTGCCGGGGTGGTTTTTGCAGCTTTTTCCCCTTGTAACGGCTTTTTAACTGCGGCAGGGTATTCGGGTATGGCTTTGGTCTGTTCGGCAGCTCTGTGGGCGTTCTGCGTGAGCAGGGCAAGGACAGCAGCCTTGTCAAAATCGTCCCCCAGCTTTCGGGCTGTGATAGGCTTTGTCCTGTCCGGCGTGAGGTAGGAAAGCCGCCCCCGGCTCTCCTTGACGGTCACACCCTCCCGCAGCAAAAGGGAAGAAAACTCGTCAAAGCTGCCAGCTTGGGAAAGTGCCTGCCGTATCGTCCGGCGCAGCTTCGCCTTGTCCGTTTCAAACTTGGTGGGCTTGGTCGGCTGTCCGGCGGCTTCTCTGGCGGCGTTCTCTTTGTCAAGGGCAAGCTGCCCTTTCTTTGCCGCCCAGTATTCCCGTTCGGTTATCCGTTCCTTGCTGCCGTTCAAGAGGTCGATTTGGTAAAGCCCCTCCCGGTGGCACATTTCCATGACTTCGCTCTTGAAATATTCCATAGCGGCGTTGGTGCAGCGGTGCTTGCAGCCCTCCAGCGTGTCGGCTGGTCTGTCCATGTAGGGCAGAAGCGGGACTTCGTAAATCCGCAGGGAGTTGATGACGATATGCACATGGATATTCCCGCTGTGGTTATGCCCGTCCGGGTGGGTGCAGATTAGGGCTTGGTGTCCGGGGAAATGCTCCTTGCAGAACTGCTCGCCCAGCTCCTGCGCCCGGTCTACGGTCAAGCCGTTGTCTGTCCCGTCCCGTGGGTCAAAGCTGATGATATAGTGGTGGCTTTTCACATCTTCCCGTTTTTGGTTTTTCTCATAGCGGAGATTGGCTCGCATACAGGCAACAGCGAAATCCTCGCCCCCGCAGTTGAGGGAAGAAATGCGGTAATCCTCCCTCGGTATCAGCCGCCCGTTTTCATCAAGGGTGGCTTTCATGGTAAACTCGTCATGCTCAAATGTGAGATAGGCTTCCGCTGCGCCATAGTCGGCGTTTTTAGAGCTGATATGTTTGAATGTTGCCAACAGCGTCACCCACTTTCTGCAAGACTTCAAACTTTAGGGCAGCAAGGTCGGAAACCGCCGCCCGTACCTCCCCGGCAAGCTGCGGATAGGGACTGTGCCACTCGTTCAGCGTCCGGGCTATCTGGTTTAAGTTGCCGCCGATCCTCCCGTATTCGGCGGTCAGCTTCCCGACAGCGGCAAGCAGCTCGTCATTGATGGGGGAAACGGTTATGATGGGGCGTATGGCTGCCCCGGTTATGGCTTGCCGGATAAACTCGGCTTGGCTCATGTGGTAAGCAGAAAGCCGCTGGGCAAACTCGGCGTATTCTTCCTCGGTCATGCGTGTTTTGACTACCCGGCTGCGGTGCGGCGTGTTGTATCGTTTCATAGGTGGTTGACCTCCTTTCTGTGCGTGGTGTCCTCTCACTAATAGGAGAAAAACAGGGTGTGAAGCGGAACTGTTTTTGAAAAATCCGAAAAATATTTTGAGGGGTTTTTCAGCGGCGCAAGCCGCATAAGCAGGGTTTGGGGAAGGCACTCCCCAACAAGATTCCCGCAGGGGCAAAATGAGCGATAAGCGAATTTTGGCACCTCGGTAGAATCTTGCTCTAAGAAACTGCCGGCCTGCCGTTCACTTGCTACTGCCACTTTTTCAGAAAATCTATAACCAGCTTTTTTTATAAAAGGCTGCGGGCTGGCGTTTTTCCCTTACTCCCTACAAACCACAAAAGAGCAGAATGGACGGACTTTCCGGCAAGAACTTTTCCGGCGGCTCGGTCTTTCCCGACAATAAGGCGTTTCGGAAGCTGCGTTTTGCCCGCTGTCTGAAAAAAATGGCAGCCTTTTTTGGTTTCACTGTCTAATACGGAACTTTTGGAAATTTGCCAAAAATGGACGCAAAAAAAGCAGCAAATCTTTTTCGGATTTACTGCTTCATGTGCCGCTGCGGTGCGGCGGGATGGATATTCAGTTGAAATAAAAGAGGATGGTGGTACTTTAGTCTATCGACTCTTTACTAACTATTAGGTAATCTTGAAAGATTTTCCTTGAATTTATCTAAAGAATGTTCATTGTTTCCCGCAAAAATAAGTGGAATTGTATATTCATATGATATGCCATTTTCATAGTCCGATAATTGTATTTTTATAGTATCATCCCTCTCATCTTTAGGTGCTATATATATGAATGAATTTTTATTTATATCAGATATTTTCCCTTTTTCAGAAGAAACAGTATAACCCCAGTCTGTTAAATTTGTCTTTATTGTAACTTCTGTTTCTGTTTCTTTTCTAGTCTGCAATGCTGTTTTATCGATTTGGATATCAAAAGGAGTCGAACCTAACAATTCACTGTTTATATTTACAAGTTCTTCTCCATTTGTTTTAGAAATATTAGATTCATCTTCATAATTTTGTTGAGATTCATCTTTTGGTGTTTCTCTGTTACATCCTAATAAAAAGCATAAAATAATTAGTACTAATACAGAAAGTTGTTTTTTTTGCATTTATTTCTCCTTTCATATTATCAAAGAAAGCACTGAGAGTACTTTCAAGAAATTTTGAAATATTCTCAATGCTTTCTATTTTTTGATCATAAACTTGCCGGTAATGATACTATGTTAATTTATCTCTTTCGCGTAACCTTTGTTGCAATATACACATGCACCATTCACCCATTTGTGAGACATTTCAATCGTCTCAACTTCATAAATGCTTACTTCTCCACAAATTAAACATTGTTTGTAATTATATACATGACGTGTCGCACATTTATCCCAGTCATCATATATACCAGGCATTTCATCTTCATATCCATAGTACTGGGGAGAACCCCAACTATGAGTATGAGCGGCAAATACAGTCATTGGAGCAGCTACAATTCCAGCTACTACTGAAAGTGCTAAAATAGATTTTCTTAAATTCATAAGTTCCTCCCTTTCCTTAAAAATACATAGCTCTTTGTTACATTGTCATTTTAACATAATAATTGGTAAAATGCAATAATTTATTTTCTATTTACGAGAAAATACTGTGCATATTATCTTATTTAGGAATAGTTAAGGCGGCTACCTAAATCTTTTTATTACTTTACCGCACATGAGCATTTGCTCCGGGATTGTCATTTCCATACCCTTCCAACAGGTTGATAACACCCCATGCCGCAAGTCCGGCTCCGATTGCACAGACCAGTGTTTTTAAAGTAGTAATCGCTGTAGTAAAAAATGCCATATGTGTACCTTTAATCCTTTCTTTTTTAGAGAAAGGGAGCAAAAAACACTGTTAAAACCCTGCCTTTTGTGATAGTATAGGTACAGGATTTTTCTTATGGAAAATCCGACATAGCTGCAGCCGTTACTTTCATTTTGACCGATGGGGTATCGGCTGCTTTTTTCTTCCATAAACATCCATTGTTTCCTCCCTTAACTTTGCGACAACTTGTCGGGAAGTTGTCCGTTTACTGGTTACATCCTGTAGACTTCCACCTCTTCATCCGGCTTCATTACAAGATTGGTGCTTAAATATTTTTCAATATCAAAGCGGTTCTTTTTGTCATAGTCCGACAGGTATTTATAGTTCTTATGCTTGCAGATGTCGAATTTATCAGAGAAAAACGGTCTGACTCCACGAAGCTGCATGATACATTTCCCGCCGTCCATGACTGCAATCTCATCCTGGCTCATCAACTCCTTCCCTGTTTTCTGGTAATTCAGTCCATAAGAACGCTGCGAACCTCTGGTATCCGAGGTGTTGTAAAGATCAATGGTCTCTTTACCCAAAATTTCAGCCATCTCTTTTAAGGTTGTTTTCTCCTTTCCACCGAGGAACAGTGTCGTGTCACAATTTCCTTCAATCGTGTCCGCATTATCCTTATAAATTGCCTTTAACTGGCTCTTTGACTGCAAAATAATAGAAGCTGAAATCTCACGGCTTCGGATCGTCGCAATCAGCTTCTCGAATTTTGGAATCTGTCCGATGTTCGCAAACTCATCCAATAAGCAGCGCACATGAATCGGCAGCCTTCCGTCATATACGTCATCTGCCCGGTCACATAACAGGTTAAAAAGCTGGGTGTACATGATAGATACAACAAAATTAAATGTATCATCCGTATCGGAGATAATGACAAACAGTGCTGTCTTTCTGTCTCCCAGTAAATCCAGTTCCAGCTCGTCATAACTCATCAGCTCCCTAAGTTCCGCAATATCAACTGGCGCAAGTCTCGCACCACAGGAAATCAGGATACTTTTCGCTGTCTTGCCAGAGACAAATTGTCAAGGACTTTTTAATCAAATTCACAAAAAATCTACAAAAAAGGTGCCAGAAGCACCGTATGGCTCCTGACACCTCGTTTGATAGATTACATTTTTCCGTTCAGCAGGTCTTTGCAGAGATACGCATAGTCTGGCAGCTGGTTGATATATGGCTCCCAGCGCCGCTTGATTTCGGCCAATTCCAGCGGATCGGCTGCTTCCAGCGCATGATCGTTGCCCGTCATATATAAAACATCCGTAGCAACATCATCCAAACATCTACCGCAGAGATCAGCGGCTGATTCTATCCTGATGCCAGTATCCACATAAAGCGGATTTACGCCAATCGTCAGCCAGACATAGCCTACCTTGTCCGACCAGAGCAGTTCAAAATCAGGACTTTGCCGCAGATGTTCCGCAAAGACCTCCTTTACTCGTTCAATTTCATGCTTCTCTTTTTCTGTGTAAAGCATTTTCGTATCCTCCTTGACAAAAATTTTGGTGCGTACCATCATCAGTTTAGCACAAGGCGGCTTCGTTTATCAGTCTGTCACATCTGCTGAATTTCATTTTTGAGCATACGCTTGATTTTATCGCTCATGGTTTCTGTGCTGGTATTGCTGAAATGGACATGAACCTTGTAGGTTGTCTTTCCGATTTTCTTTACCATCGCCGGCGTGTTTTCCGGCGCTCTGGACGCAGTAGCGGCGTCTGACACCTGCATAGTACAGGGTTCTTTGTTCATGGCGCTCCTTTCTCCGAACGGGTCTGTGCCGCCCGGTAAAAAATCAATCGTGCTTACTGTTTACAATGTCTTTTGCTGCCTGTCGGGTAGCACCGGCATTTTCTTCCCGGAAATTCTTCCCGTCAAAGAGAATCGGCGCACACCGTTCCAGAATACGGCCATAGATACGGGCGTGAGCCAGATCAGGCGGGTTTTTCAACTCGGACAGTTTCAAGTTTGTTGTGATAATCATGGGTCTGCGGCTGCGATAGCGGCTGTCGATGACGAAAAACATCTGCTCCATAGCATATTCTGTACTGCGCTCTACACCCAGATCGTCAATGATAAGCAGGTCATATTCGTCAAAGCTGGCGATAAAGTCGGCCCTGTCCTCGGAAAACATGCCCGTCAGGCGGTTCAGGATGGTGGGAAAGTTCGTCATCAGCACAGGCACATCCCGGTCAAGTAGGGCGTTGGCGATGCAACCGGCGAAAAAGGACTTGCCGGTTCCCACATCCCCGAACAACAGCAGGCCGGTGTTGTTCCTGTATGCCTCCTTCCAGTTCTCCACGTAGGCGCGGGCCTTGTCCATCAGAGGATTTTGGCCGTTGTCGTTGGCAAAGGTGTAGTCGTACAGATAGCGGTCTTGCAGGCCCTGGGCCTTCCGGCGCTTGATGCGCTCCATGCGGCGCTGCCGTTCCTCGGCGGCCTTGCGCTGTTCCTCGGCCTCCCGCTGACACTGGCAGATACAGCGGGGCATGAAGTAGCCGGGTTTCCCAAAGCATAGCACAACGGTCTGCCTCTGGCCGCCGCACTTTTTACAGTGAATGAGACCGTCTGACAGGTCTATATACTCGTCCTCAGCCAGTTCCACACCGGCGGCTGCCTTGTCAATCAGCGCCCGGATTTCTGCGGTAATCTCAATCATACGGTTTCATCCTCCTTTACGCTGTAATCCCGGTTGCGAGAGGGCGGGGCTGCTTTCTTCGCGTCCTCACCGGCCCAGCGCCGGATGGTCGCTGCATGGCTCTGATAACGCTTGCCGGTAGAAGCCATGTACTCGGACAGTTTTTCGATGTACTGTTCCCATACAGCAGGAAAGCTGGCCTGCAAGTCTGCCAGTTCTTCATCCGTCAGGAAAACATTCTGGTAACGGCCATAGGTGTGGGAAGGGTGCCCCGTTTCAGGGCGTACCTTCTCTATCTCTCTCTTTATCTTTATCTCTATCTCTTTCTCTAACTCTATCTCTATCTCTGGTGGACGAATGTCGGACAAATGTCCGCCACTTGTCCGGAGCGCAGAAAGCGCCTTATTTTGTAGCCTCGCAGCCCGCTTTCGCTCAGCCTCGGTAGAGGACTGGCCGATTAAAAGTTCGATGTTGCTCATGTAGAATGTGCCGCTGTCCAGCACCTCCACAAGCCCCAGCTTCAGGAAGATTTGCAAGGCCCTCTCCACAGTGCCGATCTGCTGGCGGGTGATGGTGGCGATCATCTGCGCCGTGTAAGGAATGTCCTCGTCAAGTTGAAGCCGTCCGCCATGTTTCAGCGATTTCAGATACAGCTTGAGCAGAATGTTGGAATACAGCACACCGTCCTGCATACTTTCCAGCAGCACGATGGAATCATCGTCAAAATAGTTTTCTTTGAGTTTCAGGTAATAATATTTTCGGTTGTCTGACATAGGGTTCCTCCTTGGGGTTTCTCTTGGGATTCTGTACGCATTTTAAGGCTATTTTAGGGGGCAGAGGATAAATCTATCAGACTGCCTTTGACACCCCCGAAAAAAGCCTTGATTTACAAGGGTTTTTCAGCCCCTAAAGCGTGACATTTCTCCCGTTGTTTCCGCTTGCGCTTTGCGGCGTTGATCCGCTTCATGCGTGCGGCACATTCCGGGCAGTATTTGGCTCGGTTGGAACCGGGGGTAAACAGTGCCTTACATACGGAGCATTTCTTAGCATTCAGCCGGTGGAACAGCGCCGTTTCCAGTTCCTTATCCTGCGGCAATACCGCCGCCCGAAACCACCTGCACAACAGGGAGTAGGAAATAGACTGGACACAGACACATTCCTCCCCATCGTCCAGGGCGATACAGTTTCCGTCGATGTAGTTACAGCACTCATGCACCAGCCTCCGCACTCTGCGGTACTGGCGGTAATCCATGACGGAGATAGGTTCAGACTTATTGTTCTTCATAAATGATTTCTTTCATAAAGTCGGTAACCTCCTTAAATGAATTTATTGTTAAATATTCGTGCAAAGTATTGTTTTCTTCGTGCAAATGGCATATACTATAATTGCCAGCAGAAAGGGGTTGATCGTATGGCTGGAAATACCACAAACATCAGTATCCGCATGGACGCAGATCTGAAAGCGCAGGCGGACGCACTGTTTACTGAACTTGGCATGAACCTGACTACGGCGTTTAACATCTTTGTGCGCCAGTCGCTTCGTGAAGGCGGCATTCCCTTTGAAGTAAGGCTGGAACAGCCGAACAAAGAAACGGTTGCTGCCATGCTGGAAGCGGAAAGGATTGCAAAAGACCCGTCTGTAAAGGGCTACAATGACCTTGACGAGTTATTTGCTGACCTGAAAAGATGAAAGAAACCAAATATACCGTCAAGTACACGACCAGTTTCAAAAAGGACTACAAACGAGCCATCAAGCGTGGCTTGAAGATCGAACTGCTGGAGCAGGTCGTAGCGTTGCTGGCGATGGGCGAACCGCTGCCGGATAAGAACCGTGACCATGACCTGTCCGGCGATTGGGCAGGCCATCGGGAATGTCACATTCTCCCGGACTGGCTGCTTGTCTACCGCATAGAAGATGATGTTCTGGTGCTGACGCTGGCCCGCACCGGCACACACAGCGACTTGTTCGGCAAATAAACAGTCTGCCGCCGTATGGGGAAACCTGTACGGCGGTTTTTCTGTATGCAAAAGTATGTCGTGAAACGCGACGCACTTGACAGGGGTACGCCAAAACGCGGTAGCCTTTACCGCTCCGGCCCACGGTCGTGAGACTTGTCCCTTTCCTGTCGGGACAGCTGCTCGGCGGTTTTGCGGAGCCGTTCCACTGCTTTCAAATCCTCCCGCATGGATTTCATGGCAAGCGTGTCCGTCTGCTTTCCGGCGGTCAGCTGGTCGATTTCCCGCTGCCATGCCTTCGGGGTTATCCCCTCGCCGCTGTCTTTCAGTTCTTTCAGATACCGGGCTGCTGCGTCATACAGAATCAGTTCCCGGCTGTGGCGCTGTTCAAACTGTTCCCGTTTTTCCGGCTTTACTTTGGCAAGCTGCTTGTGGATGGACTTGTACTGGTTGTACTGTTCCCACATCTCCCCGCGTTCGGTAAGAATGGCGATCCGGCGCTCGGCCTTGACGATCTTTCCCCGCAGGTCATAGTAACAGCTGTTCATATCAGCGATTTTTTCATGAAGCTGCTGCATAGACTGGATGCCGTTTGCCTGCAAAAAGCTGAATAGTGCAGCGCTTTCCTGCAAAGCCCGGATTTTGCCGGTGCGGGTGCGGGGAGCGTTCAACTGCTGCTGGGCCTCCCACAAAGCTGTCAAGCTGCTTTGCTGTGTTTGTGTTTTTTCCGTTTCGGCTTTCGACCAGCGATAAAGACGGGTAATGCGGGCTTTGATTTCTTTCAGCAGCTTGTTGTCGGCGGCGATCTGCCGGTTTACTTCTCCCTTGTCTGTGCGGATACTGCGCTTTTCCATTTGGCTGGCGGCTGGCCCCAGATGGACAGAGGGGATCTTATCAATGCCCTGCCGCTTGTAGCTGCGGTGGTCTACCAGGGCGGGATGACCGGCGGCCTCCAATGCCCGGTTGGTGCAGGCCGCCCATGCCGCCCGCCAAATCTCCACATTCCCTTTGTCGTTCCAGTCGGTGGTGTCCTCCCGGTGGTTCTTCCAGCCGCCTTTCCCGTCCGGGATACGCTGGCCGTTTTCGTCCAGGTCGTATGCCTTGCGGCACTTTGCGCCCCATGCGCCATTTTCTTTCAGGGGCCGGACGGTCAGCATGATATGAACATGGGGGTTGCCGGTTCCCTTATCGTGGATGGCGAAGTCGGCGCACATCCCCTTGTCCACAAAGTTGTCCTTCACATAGGCCCGGACAAGGGCAAGCTGCTGTTCTCTGGACAGTTCGCGGGGCAGAGCTGCTTCGATCTCGCGGGCAAGCTGGCTGTCCCTTGCTTTCTCGATTTGCTCCACGCTGTTCCAGAGGGTGGAGCGGTCTGCAAACTCTGGCAGGGCGTGGGCAGGCAGCATGATCTCCGCATGGACAATGCCGCCTTTCCGGGTGTAGTCGTGGGTCATTCCATCCCATTCATTTGTCAGCTTGGTTCCGCTGCGGTAAGCAGCTGCGGCAACAGCAGAACGGCCTGCGCTGCGCTTGATGATACTGACGGGGATATGACAGAAATCTATGGGGAACACCTCCTTTCAGTGAGGGGATAACAGGCTCTGTGGAGCCGGACAAACGCAAAGCGGGTGTTTGGCTGTGCAGAGCGCACAAGGGGTTTGGGGAGCGTAGCTTCCCATCGCGGACGAAGTACGCAATGCCCCCGGCAGGGCGCACAGCACCGGCAACGGTGTATAAGTGCGCCCTTGTAAACAAGGGACTTATGGCGTGTCCCCGGATTTTGGCAGGTTTGCAGTCAATTCCACAGCCCCCGGAAGATGGGACAGGGCAATTAGAAATGCTTTGACCTCTGCGCCGGAAAGGTCGGGAGCCAACGGGAAAATCCCCTCCAAAACGGCTCCACGCTCAATCAGGCGGCGGGTGCGAACCCTGCGTTCTTCGTTCCGCTGCTTGTTCTCCAAAATCTTCTTGCGGTTTTCAAGCTGTCGGATCTCCTTCAGGACTTCCTCCCGTTCTTCTTTTTGGGTTTGGGCTGTATTTTTTTCGTTCATGTCATGCACCTCTTTTCTTTGAAAACGCTCATAGATTGACCGTCCATTTCTGACGCGCAAAGTACCGGCGCAGCCTCCGCAGTGCGGCATGGATGGATTTTCCCGCCTGTGATGGTGTGATACCCTCCATTGCGGCAATATCTTTCACTTTCATACCCAGCATATAGCGGGCGTAGACACGGCGAGCCTGCATAGGCGGCAGGGAGGAAATGGCTTCGTACAATCGCCGTATCAGTTCTTCGTATTCGGCTAATTCTTCTTTTTCTATCAGATGATCCTCCGGCGATGGCTGCGCCCAGCCGATGGCGGCATTTTCGATTCCATCGTTACAATCGAGGGAATAAAACGCCTTATACCGGAACATCTTGCGATCTCTGGCGGCCTCGGCTCTCTTATCCAGAAGAAACGCTTCGACGATCTCATCGGACACCTCCACAAAAATGTCCTCTTTGCAAAATGGATAATATTGTTTGAGATTGATGGTCTGCATAGGCACGCCCTCACTCTGTTTGAAAAAGGTCATCATAGCAGCGGCGCATATTCCGCAGCCCCCGGCGGATGGCAACGCTAACCTTGCTGCTGTGGACGCCCTCTCTCCGGGAGATTTCCGGCTGCTTGATACCTCCCATGTAATAGGCGTGAACACGGCGGGCCTGTGTCGGAGTGGCATGAGCCAGAGCCACCGGCAGAGCTGCTATCAGGTGCAGGCGGGTGGTCATTTCTTCTCGTTCCAGCAAAATATCTTCCGGCGATCTGCTGTGTTCCAGCGCGTAATTTTCCAGCCAGCTGTATGCGTCCAGAGAGTAGTAGGCGCGGTGGTAGACTTTCCGACGCTCATAGTTCTCCATCTCCCGCTGGGCCTGATACATCGCTGCCCATACCTCGTCCGTAACATCCACAAACTCGTCATGCCGGTAGTGGGGATACATCCACCGCAGATTGATTGTTTTCATAGGCTTACCTCCTGAAAATCGGAGAGGCGGGCAGCTTGTCCGCTGTCCGCCCCTCGCTGGGATAAGGGAAAATCCCTTTCACTTGGTAGCCCGAAAACAGGTCATTCGTTAAGCCTGTTCTCAAAGGATTTTATAAATTTTTTTCTGACCGCCTCCACACTTTGATAAACAGCCACTTTGGAGCAGCCGCACAGCACACCGATCTCTGCAAGGCTCAGCCCGTCAAGCGCATAGAGCAGGAACCGGCGGCGCTGGGCCTCGGTACAGGTGTCCAGAACAGCCATCAGCTCATGCAGCGTTTCCATGCGGCAAAGGTATTCCTCCGGCGTTTCGCCGTAGACCCCTACACCCTCGGTGGTAATGATGTACTCGTCAAACTCCCGGCCATCCCAATGCCGCCGCTGTTCATGGAACAGGTTCTCCGTTTTATGATCGGCCCGGTCAAGAAATTCATAGACTTCCAGCGTGACCTCCACGGTCACAGCTTGTCCGTTATAATTGATGGTAACTTCCATCTGCCTTTCCTCCATTCAGAATTTTTGGTAAATCTGAATGGGGCGGCGGAGAACGGCACCGGGGATAAAGTTCGGGCCATGCTGACCCGATGTTCCGGCTCCACAGGGACAAAAAAGCACCCGGACGGCATAAAGCCATACGAGCGTCGCGGAATATATTTTGCTGTTTAGTTACATGGTATAGTACATACCGCTGACCGCATTGCTCCGCTGCTGGGAACAGGCTTTTTTTAGCTGGTGGAGATTACGGACACTGTGAAAAAAGACAAAAATAGACACGGCGGCAATCCTCCTATATGCCGCCGTGGATTTACACGGTGTTAGGTCGTCGTTGGTTTAGGGTAGACGAAAAGAAACGGCGGCTCTGATTTCTCAAAACCGCCGCCAGGGTATCTAGAGTAAGCGCACAAAATCAACCTGCCCAGCTACGGTTTTTTTCTTTCCCCATTAGGCGGGGCAGGTTTAAAAGAATATGAAAAGCCGATAGCAGCAGTCATGTTAGCCTGCGTGTTATCGGCTCTGCGTCTATGCGTCTGGCTCTCTAATAACGGATATATTCAGTTGCTTTACATGAATGAGCGTTTCCTGTTTACATTTTGGACAGAACAAGGGGAAATTCCTTAATTCCGTGTCAATTCGTATTTTTATTCGGGTTTTATTATGGCATATAGGACAACTAACCCAACTTGTCTCTTTCATCAAAATTACCCCGTAACTTGATGTTTCTTTGATATATTTTTTGTTAGTCTATAAAATACGAATATCAATCCAACATTAAGGATGATCATAAAGACCGGCTGGCTCATACCGAAATATGTTTTCATATCAGAAAATATACCGTTTGTATGAAGCATAAAAATCGGGCAAATTTCCTGCATTTTTTGTAAAACAGGAAGGCTATCATTAAAATCAAACACAACTGGCAAGAAGCAGATGACGCAAGAAGTAATAAGCGCTGTAACAGGAGAACTCATTTGAGCACTTAAAAACAATGTAATAGTTGTCAAGGCTACAATCCCAAAAATATTCAATATTACAGAGATAAAGAACATTTGCAAAAAGGTCAAATTATATATTGAAGAAGCATAATGTAATGAAGATTGAATGCTTACATTCCACCCCTGTAACCCATAGGTACAGCCATACAGAACTAAATTTAGCAGTAAATACAAGAGGTATGTGCCAATTACAACTTCCAAGGCCGCTATAATTTTTGAAGTTGTGAGTTTGGTTCGGCCATACCGAGCCGAATAAATAATGCTATCTGTATGAAGTGCATACTCTTCTGAGAAAACAGGAGATAGAGTGATTACAACAATTAAACATATCATTATGGATAAGATGCTCCCCATTCCAGATAATAGCTTATCCCAGCCATCGCAATATCCTAAAGTCACAGTTGGACTATTTGGATATGCTGTTTCGAGTGACTTAAAACTACCATCAGAATTTGTCAAATATTCCAGAATCGCCGCTTGGTCACGATAAACATGAACAGCAGAAAAAGCAGAATTTTCATCTTGTCCAACAGTTGCTTGTTTTGCTTGGTCGATTTTTTCTTGCATAGTAAGTAATGTATTTTGAGAGAGTTTTCCTTCAAATATTTCTGCTACTTCCTTCCGTTGTTCAATGGCTGTAAAACCGCTTGCTAATGCCATTTTTTCAAGGTCATAATCATAGAAAACATTTTGATAATTAAATTGAAAAAAGAAAAAATAGGCAACGATAAGAACCACACCAGCTAAAAACAACATTCGTGTTTGCTTTCTCGAACATATTTTATTTCGTTCTGCTTTTATCATTTCATTCATGCTCGGATACCTCCGTAAAATAGTATAAATACAAATCTTCCAATGTTGGATCAACATTCCAAGCGGTTCTGCATGGTGCTTCTTGAGAAATAATCCTCAGCCGTTCTGCACCATTATTATGTTTCAGATTTGCTGTTACATAGTTCAATTCTAATTCTTCGGCCTCTTTTCGAGATACATCACATTCCCAAACACATTTTTCAATCGGCTTCAAAATTTCTTCTGGAGAACCATGTTGAATTAACTCGCCATTTTTCATAATCAGAATCTCATTTGCGATATATTCAACATCAGAAACAATGTGAGTGGACAAAATTACAATTCTATTTTCTGCCAAAGAACTAATCAGATTTCTAAACCGCACCCGCTCTTTCGGGTCAAGTCCAGCTGTAGGTTCATCCAAAATCAAAATACGGGGATCGTTTAGTAATGCTTGAGCAATTCCCAAGCGTTGTTTCATACCGCCGGAAAAAGTTTTGATTTTTTCGTTTTTCTGTGTGAGCAGATCAACAACCTGCAACAGCTCCATTGTGCGATTATGGGCTTTTTTAGGCGGCAGCCCCTTTATTGCAGAGATATACATCAAAAATTTATACGCTGTAAAGTTAGGATAATAGCCAAAATTTTGTGGCAGGTAGCCTAAGATATTACGATATTTCTCGCCCAAATCATGAATGTTTTTCCCGTTAAAAAAAATGGCTCCTTTCGTTTCAGTTTGGACATCGCAAATAATTCGCATCAAAGTTGTCTTGCCCGCACCATTTGCCCCGAGTAGACCATAAACACCATTTGTTAATTTTGCGCTGAAATGATTTACAGCTTTTTTTCTTCCATATTCTTTTGAAAGATCATTTATTGTAAGTTCCATATCAATTCTCCAATCATTTTTTCTTTTTTCAAGTACAGTTGAAGTGTTTTCCCTAATAGGATAATAGATAACACATAAAATCCAATCCATCCCCAGAACATAGACGCTTCAAATATAAATCG
The DNA here is from genome assembly GCF_015668165.1 of Blautia sp. 1001283B150304_161114_C9. Lineage (NCBI taxonomy): Bacteria > Bacillati > Bacillota > Clostridia > Lachnospirales > Lachnospiraceae > Blautia > Blautia sp. 1001283B150304_161114_C9. The sequence continues at coordinate 139,972 of NZ_JADPGO010000004.1, forward strand.
CTGATGGAGTACAAGAGAAAATGTTCCAGAAAGAAAAATCATACAAGCGATTAAATGATACAAGCTATCGTTTGTCCTGCTTTTCGCACATATAAAAAGATAACAAGTGCAAGAAATATTAAATGGAATCAAACCATACAACACCATTTCAATCATTGATTTCTGGTAAATATATGCCATTGAAATTAAAATGACTGTTATTAGGAAAAGGTTGATTACTCCAATAATCAGCATACGACCTGCTACAATTTTTACCAGCGTTGTTCTACTAGACTGTTCAATTTCCCACATACCATAGATGTTGCTTTTAGATATTTCTATTGCACCTAATAACGCAAGGAATGGAACCATAACTGCAAGGATTGTCAATGGATAATAAAATGGAACCCTCCATTGGCCCAGGATACATGCTAATAATACTGCACATATAGTGAGTATTATTTGAACAATCCAGAAAGAAAGCGGCAGAAATTGAAGTTGGTTCAATATAATATCTCGCATTGAATTTTTATTGAATTCAGAACTATTCATGTAACTTTTTCCAGCTACGATTACTGCTTTAATTTTAGGTTCAGATGGAGCAGGCGTTTCACAACTCTGCAACCATTCTAATACACCATTTTGTTTTTGGGTCATACATTATCGCCTCCTCTAAAATCAGCCAAATATCGTTCCAGTTTTTTAATCCCCTGTTGAAGCCTGGATTTTACAGTAGAAACACTCACTTTTGTAATGGTTGCAATCTCTCGGATTTTCAAATCATAATAAAATCGTAAAATGATGACCTCTTTTTGATAGTCCGGTAATGTGTTGATTGCATATTGAACTTCCGCTTTAAGTTCGTTAAGCTCAACTTTTTCAAAGGCATTATCTGTATCTTCTATATCTTCAAGAGTTTCTAAATCCATATACAGGGGTTTTGCTTTCTTAGCATAATTGTTACAGGTATTAACAGCAATCGTTAGCAGATAGTTTTGAAATTTCCCTATCTTTCGTACTGATTGAATATTCTCCAACAGTTTCAAGAAAACATCTTGTGTAATATCTGCGGCGGTATCTGGTTCGCCGTTCAATCGTCGACAACAAAATAGATAAATTGACTGATAATATTTTCGGACAATCATCTCAAATGCATCTGTGTCACCCGACTGGATTTTTTTAATTAGTATGAAATCTTCGATACCGTGTCACCGCCTTCCATGTGTAAAACGCCTTACACTTAATATACAACTGAGTAACCCAAAAGGATTTAACTTTAGAAATTTTTCTTTTACTTTTTTCATTTCCCTTCTATTGTAATTCCTGTTCTTGAAAAATATAAGATGTAATATATGAATTATAAACTTCAATCAACCTGCATATAGCAACATTCCACGGGCAAAGTATGAATTATACAATGTAACAGGGTGATGCTATATGGCAAAGGTTGAAGATTGTCCCGGTTTTGAAACCTTCGGTGCAGATGTCAAAGCTGCACGAGAGGCAAAGCGTCTGGCACGAAAAACATTGGCAGAAATGGTTGGGATTGAATGGCGGTATCTTGCCAACATTGAGAATCAAGGTGCGATTCCGAGCCTGCCTGTGATGATCCAGTTGATTAAGGTCTGCGGACTTCCCGTGGAACGGTATTTTAACCCGGAGATTATGCGAGAAGAAAGCGAACAGCGGCAACGGGTCAGCCACAAGCTGAAGCTTTGCCCTGAAGAATACCTGCCGATTATCGAAGGTGCCATAGACGGGGCGCTCAAAATGGAACAGACTGCGAAGCAGAAGGAGGACGCATAATCGCGGCCTCCTTCTGGCGTTTCTGTATCATGTTTCCCTGCACTTTTCCAAAAGTTCCCGGCACCTCTGCTGGATTTCTCCGGTTTCTGTCACAGTCAGGTCACGGTCATTTCCAGTAATCTTATCTTCCAGAAAGTTGGCGTATGTACCCAACAAAGCGTTCCGTAAATCCTCCGGGGTTTTCTGTATTTCAGCGCTGTACCAGTCATTCCGGTGGGGTTCCCATGCCATCAATGTATAACCGTGGCTGGTCTGAACCACCTCATACAGTGGATCATCATCCAGATATGCCTGAAACACTTTCAAAATCTTTTCAAAGGTCAGCATTTCCCGCACCTCCCATTCAGCTGCAAATCAGTTCCCTGATTAAAATTTCCTCAATCTGTGCCGTTAATGTGTTCATCAGCCCCACCCAACGCATAGGGTCACAGGCTTTCAGTTCTTCCGTGACACCCGCAGTCTCCATCATGTGAGGCAACATGGTGTCCACGCGCTCCTGCGCTGTCCGGTCAATCTCTAACAGGTGTGGATACAGCTTCTCGCTCATCAGCAGTTGGTTGTAGAGAATGGGGCGATGTTTCTTTAGGTAGGATTTTCTCATCCTGCCGTACTTGCCGATAGAAGTTTCCGGCTGTTCAGAAAGTTTTAGGTTGGGTATATCATAATCTCCACAACGAATGTAAGTCAACTTACTCATTTTCATTCTCCTTTGCTTCGTGATGATTAGACTGCTGCGCTGGCTGCTATGCTGCCTTTGCGCGGTTCTTCTTTTGGTAGCTGACCGACAGTAGAAAAAACACCTTTTTTCATATCCTCAGCCCGGATCAGGGCTTTCTTAGCGTCCATTCCCGCTTTTTTCTTCGCCTTGATTTTGTCCTCATACTGTTTCTGTGCGCCGCTGGCTTTCCGCTTCAAATAATTCTGATGAAGCCTGTCCTTGCGTTCTTCTTTTTTCCGCAGTTCTTCCTGTTCCTCCGGGGTTAAAGGAACCGGCTGTAAGGATGGTGGGATATAGCGCCCTAAAAAATTGAAGTAGATTTCAATTTCCTGCGTGGTGTCCTGGCTGCCTTTTCGGGCGCGTTCGTGGACAAGGATTTTCTCTACAAACTCGTTGAGCATGGTGTTTGTCAGAGTGTCAAAATTCTCATACTTATCAATTAGGGCTATAAATTTCTCTGCGGATTTCTGGCTCTGCTCATAGCCGGTAACAGCCTTTTCCAGCTCTGCAATTTCAATCTCAAGTGCATCCTGCTCTTTGGCATACTGTGCATCAAGCGCCTTATATCGTGCATCCGGCAGCTTGCCGAGGGCGTTGTCCTCATAGATTTTGCAAATCAGTTTTTCCAGTTCTCCGGCTCTCTTTTGGGCAGCAGCCAGACGCCTGCGCTTTTTCGATATATCGGCACTCTGTTGAGCAACCTGCATCTCCTGAACAGTGTGAATAAATTCCGTCCGGTCATTTCTCGAATATTCAGCGATAGCCCGGAGCGTGTCGGAAACCAATGTCAGGACAGCACTCTCATTGATACGGTGTTGTGTAGGGCATAGTGTCCCACACGGAACTTTGGTATAATTGGAACAGGTATATTGAGAAACCCGCTTGCCATTGTTGGTGCGGTGGACATACATCTTGCCGCCGCAATCGGCACAATAGAGCAAGCCTGTGAGGGGAGCCGCTTCGCCCCAGCCGTTTGGATAACGCCGTACATTGCTGCGGATTTTCTGCGCCAAATCAAAGGTCTGCTGGTCGATAATGGCTTCATGGGTATTCTCAAAGATCGTCCATTTGTCCTCAGAAACATAGTGGCTTTTCTTGTCCTTAAAGTGCTTGCGGGTCTTGAAATTGATGGTATGCCCTAAATACTCTCGTTTTTTCAAAATGTTCACGATGGTAGATGATCCCCACCCATAGGGGTCTTTGACCGGCTTTGAACGGTTCACACCCTCGTTGAAGCGGGCAAGGTGTACGACAGGAATTTCAATCCGGTCTGTGGATAATTTGCAGGCGATCTGGTAAGGCCCATATCCCTCCAGCGTGAGGGAGAATATACGGCGTACCACTTCGGCAGCTTCCTCATCTACCAGCCAATGCTCCCGTTTTTCGTCCCATAAGTAGCCGTAAATCACAGTGCCGGTCAGGTGCTTGCCACTCATGCCTTTTGACTTAAACACAGATCGGATTTTCCGGCTGGTATCACGGGCGTAAAATTCATTCATGATGTTGCGGAACGGGGTAAAATCGTCATCGCCTTTCAGACTGTCCACACCGTCGTTGATGGCAATCAGACGAACGCCTCGCTGCCGCAAAACCTCCATAACTTGACCGACCTTCAGATAGTCGCGTCCTAACCGGCTCATGTCCTTGATGACGATTGCCTCTACACGCCCTGCCTCCACTTCCTCCATCATCGCCAAAAATCCGGGGCGGTCAAAACGGGTGCCTGAGATACCATCATCGGTAAAGTGCGTAGGGTTGGGCAGCCCATTCCGGCGGGCAAAATCCTCTAACATCTGTTTTTGGTTGGATATGGAGTTGCTCTCGCCCTGTAACTCATCGTCCCGGCTCAGGCGCTCGTACAGTGGGGTAATTTTTTCATTTCTCATGGCTGTACCTCCTGAAACAAAAATGCTCTAAGTGATTGCTTCACTAACCATGACAAAATCATGATTAAGAAGTCACTTAGAGCATATATCACCTGCCGCCAGCTTGTATTTTTTATACTGCCTTACGGCAAAGTGATCCGGGTTCTTTGCTTCCAGTTCCTCAAACATAAGGTCAACCGGATTTTTAAAATTCTCATCATCCTCTCTGGCTTCTGATGCGTTGATAAGTGCCAAAAGCGTATTAAAATTCTTTTCTTCTTCCCGGCCTTCATACCAGATATAGCCGATCAACGCACAATAGTATAGTTTCTCGGCTTTGACCCAGAAATCTTCCCCGGATTGCTGTCCTTCGCCCTTTGTGTTGGCAATGATCGTAGTTACCAGCTTCAGAATATCCTTTTCACTGCGGATGTACACGAATGGGTTATAATGCATGGATTTTTTGAAATTGATCGTATTCAGCACTTTGATTTTATAAGGCTCGTAAACCACTTTTCCCTCCTTGTCCCGAATTATCTTTCCGTTTTCGTCTGTCATAGGCGAACCTCTCGCCAGCAAATGCCCCACTTCCACGAGTACAGTCCCTTTGGGGTCTGTAACAACATAACTGGAATGCATCTGCATAATGTTCGGTTTTACAAAAAACCGAGTTTTGCCGGAACCGGAACCACCAATCACCAGAATGTTTTTATTTCTGGCATACTTCGGCTCCTTTGGTCTGCCGGACATCATCAGACGTTCCGTTTCTGTGAGTATGATATTCTCCTCAAACACAGGATCAACGTAAGGCTGAATATCCTTTTCCGTTCCCCATCTGGCGGAACCATACTCCACACCCTGCCGGTATTTCTTTGCATTTTTTTCCCGATAATACACAATCAGCTTCACAGTAATACCGCCGAGTATGCCATAAAACACATCCCTGTAATAAAAACTGGGAAGGGGATTTTCAAAAGCCCGTTCAAAATAGTTGAGCGTTTCCATGAATTTATCCCATCCTGTTTCCCCGGCACTGATGCGGTACAACCAGAAAATCTTATTAAAGACATAGGCAAACAGTAAATATGGAAAATTTAACAGAAACAGCTTTTTCCAATCCGCTCTCTGTAGACTGTCTCTCTTATTTCTGATAACTCCCTGTATGTCTGCCAGCATTTTTCCAGGAATACTGTCTACCGGAATAGAAATTCCTCTGCATTTTCCCTTTTGTTCCGGGGATGCCCTTTTCTGGTGAGCTTTCTTCTTATCCGGTTTTTTCTTTGGCTTTCCCACCTGTTTTCCCGTCATAAGCTCTGCCCCCTGTCTTTCTGATGTTCTTTTGCCCTTTCTCTGTTCATACCTTTGGATACCACATCTTTGAAATGAGATAGCTTTTCCATAATGGAAGGTTTATCTTTTTTCTTCATCTGATTCCCAACATATTTTTTAAAAGCCAGATTCATTGTGTCGTTATCCGGAGCTTTAAAGAACACATAATAGGTTGGCGGATTCCCTGTGTTTTCCTTTTTCAGAGCAAAATCAAGTTTATATTCCTTTGCCACACGTTCAAAGGATTTGATGTTACCATCCGTAATCTGAATATTCGACAGACCCACGCCCTGGTTCTTCAGTTCGGCATAAGTCTGTTTTCCCTTCTTGTACGGATTCGGCCCTTTCTGGTGTTGTGCCGCCAGATATTTCCGCAGCATCGTCCGAAGCACATCTGCCGTGATCTTCGTTGTTTTAATTGACAAGGCAATCGTTTTTTGAGTAACTTCTTCTTCCAATCTGCATGACCTCCTTTCTGTCTGCTGACCTGATTTACGGTGGTATCAGCAGATGATACAAATAAATCTGCATAGGCAGCTCCTTTCCACTTCCCGACAACTTGTCGGGAAGTTATCCTGAAAACAAAAAAGCCGGCAGATCCAATTTTTCTAAACTGAACCTGCCGGCTGTTATAACATTATGTACTTGTAAACTATATTTTATTTATTCCGGATAACCGGAACCTGCTTGCTATTCTGGATTCTCCCATGGCTCCATTCCCATCTCTTCCCATGTAACTCCATAAGGCGCACCGCCAGACGTATATCCTGCAATGAAAAAGAATTGATCATTCTGATACTGATTAGAATGATACTGCAGCTTCTGCGCTTCTTTCCTCTTTTTCTTCCGCTTTCTAATTGCCCGCTTTATTGCCAATTTTTCAGCTTCCGTTTTCTTGACTTTGGGTTTAGGCGGTTCAGGCAAGCCATGCTCTGCAATTCTTTCTGCAAACCTGCTTTGCTTTTTTAGAAACACCTCATTCAATGAATCCAGATTGACTTTCCCGGCAATCCCCTGGCACTTTGTACATACTTCTTTCGCTAACTGTTCCAGGCTCTCGCCATCAGGCATCTCCCCATGTATACGATAGTAGTCGCAGACACTCAGAAACATTTTCTCAGAAATCCGTCCTTTCTGTTTTCCTTTCAGTTCTTTATACATTTTTTCCATATATCTGCAACTCACCTCCAAGCTTAAATTTGCAGCTCAATCAACTGGGATTTATCGCATAAAAAACTCATTTAATACTATACCTAAGTTTCTCGGAGCATCTATATTTATTTCATGTCCTGCATTCTGAATAACATTAAATTTTGCATTAGGTATCAATGCTTTAAGCTGTAAAGAAGCCTTCATATTGGCTTTATCTCTTTCACCACAAATAACAAGGACAGAAGAATCTATTTTGTGTAAATCCTGTTGAAAATTCAAATTCATCATTGAACTGGAAAGATTTATAACCTCTTTCTTCTCAAGTCCCATTTTCTTAAATGTACTGTTCGGCATAATATGAAAGATTGCATTTTGAAATTTCAACATTTTTTTAGGCATAGCGTACTGCGTCCCGATAAGTACCACAGAATTGACTCTATCTGGATTTTCAATCAGATACTGTAATGCGAGAATACCCCCTAACGACAAACCACATATATTAAGTGGTTGAGAGTATGTTTTACAATATTCAGAAAACACTTGATAAAGATTAGAATAATTGACTTCTCTGCCTTGGAGTAGCGTGAATAAATTTGGACAATCTATATCTAAGTTATCATCCATTACATCAATAGTTTTTTCCCAACTGGAAGAATTTTGTCCCAAACCATGTAGAAAAATATATTTCATAATAAATTTTACCTTTCCTTCAAATTCAAAACCTGGTCAGCTCATAACTCATATTGATTAAATTCTTTATCACATCTTCTGGAACAGAACCATCCAAAAGAATACTGATCCAATTTTCTTTATTCATATGATATGCCGGGAAAAACCGGATTGTTCTCTGAGGGAACCAATGAGAACGGGATCGCATTTCACATTTATGACATCTACAATCCCTTCTCCAGTCAGCCCAAGCTTTTTTTCAGAAATTTCCAGAACAACACCATACCACTTGTTATTCCCTTTATGCCGCAGTACAGCGTTCCAATCATTCCACGGATAGTCCGGCTCTGTTCCATAAACTTCTTTTACCCATGAAAATACATCTTTTCTTTCCATAGTTTATTTTCTAATCTCCAATTCAGATTTTCTACCTGTGCAGGATTCTTACATAAGTCTATGAACTTATTTTACCTCAAAAGCCACTCTCTGTCATCCCTGATTTATGGTTACCTTATTCTTATTTCAAAAGATAGATTGTACTGAAATGCCCGTACACCTTTCCATCCTCCCACTCCATCTGGTCAAACAGCATACACTGAAACAATACATCCACGTCTTCCAATCGGTAAATCCGATTGCATACTTCCGACAGCCCTTCCAACTGCTCCACATGCTGCATTGCTTCCTTCCTGTAAATAAGGCACTGCAAGTATAATGCCGACAAATGTTTTCTGCTGAAAATCAGTGCTGTGGTTTTCTCTCCGTTTACGGTACATTCATATTTTTCCTTTTCTTCCTCCGGAAATTCCAGGAAACACCGGACGTTCTCCACATACACATCCCCGTCAAAGGAAGGATGTTTCTTTTTCATCCACCGCTTTGCTGCAGCTTCCATATTTCTTCTGTCCAGTTCGGAAATGGCGCTTCGGAAATTGACCTTTTTGAATCCGGCATCCATATACACATTGCTTCTTACCTGCTTATCTGCCAGTGCTGCAAATTCCCCGATGCGGAAAAAGTAATCTAAAAGCTGGTTCATCTTCGCCTTGCTTTCCACCAGATGATAGGTGTCCTCTGTAAATCCCATCCCGGCAAACCGTACCGGAACACTTCCCTTACTGATCTCTTTTTCAATCATCCGCAATACATCTCTCTGTGATTCCATCTTATCCTCCAATTCTTTCCGGCCTTCTGCCGCACGCTTTTCCTCAAATAACCGCTGCATCTGCTCATCTTCCCATTTTCCCGCAACCAACAGGGGATACAGGAAGAAAAACATAATGATCTGTACCGCAATAAAACAAATGACAACTGTCATCCTTACTCCCTCCCAAACAATCCGGCGAATGCCTCCCATTTAAAAAACGGACTGATTTTTTTCAATACTGCTATCAGATCCGCTTCATTTTCTATTTCAATATCCAGAAATTCTATGACACTGATTTCCAGGCCGCCCGCTATTTTCTTTAACTGCTCTATCTTTGGTTTCCGATACCCCAGTTCATATTTCCGTATGGTATTAACATGAATCCCCGCCCGCTCCGCAAGCTGTTCCTGTGACAATCCCCTCTGGCTGCGAAAATACCGGAGTTTCTCTGCGATCTCCACCAGCCGTACCTCCTTCCTCAAAAAATATGCTTCTTTCTATTCTCACTTCCCGCCAACTTGTCGGGAAGTTTTTTCTTATGCTTCTTTTCTTTTTCGTATTCATAGCATTTCATTTCTTCATCCAAAGCCCTGCCTGCCATCATGCAGCTCCAGAATACGAACAGTTCCAAAAGAAATGCCAGTATGGAAATAATTAAAATCAACAGCTCCATTTTATCTGTTCCTTTCTTGAAAAATGGACAGAGAAAAAGCAACCTGTTATTCCATGGCTGCTTTCTCATTTTCACTATTTTGTTTTACTGTCTCCCAAGGTAAACGCTTCTGCAGTTAACCGGATGCCTAATGCCATCCCCTGCATAAAACTCTCTGCATTTTCCATCGTGGTAAGACTGGACGCATATTCTTTATAATCCTGAAACATCTTTGCTTCGTCTTTGGAGAGCAATGCTGCAAATTCCTGTTCCACTGTATCACACAGCTTCATGGTGTCTTGATAATCCTTTTTCTCAGGACAGCATTTTTCTCTCGACATGATACCGTCATAAAACAAACGCTCCAATAGCTTTCTGTCCATTCCATCCTCCATTTTCTACTCCTTATCTGCCGATCCCGGTAATCCGGCAGATTCCCACAGCCACTCCTTTTATCATCGTGAAAACAGCCACCAGTAACCGCCATACCATAATCACACTGCCGATTACTCCGCCGGCCATCAGGTCGAAAGCTGCTACCCCGACAGTTCCGCCGATTCCCATTCCACTGGGAACCACCCAGAGAAACATTTTCCGGATTCCAAAAGGTATCCCCACAAGCAGCATCAAAAGCCGCCAGTCAAGTTCCCCCTGCACCATGCACAGCGGACGGAACAAAAACGCAAGAAACAGAACCGTTCCCACCGGCATGACTGTTTTGTTTAAAAATTCTCTCCTGCTCATAAATTTCCTCCTCCGTACATATCGTGGTTTACCTCTGCCCGGTAATAATTGTTGATCGTTGAGGGTGCATTAAAAATACAGGCAAGAAGGTAAGCCCTCACATTGTGTATCTTTGTCGTATTGTCATGCAGGCACTCCAAAAGATACTGGATATGTGAGCTTTCCACTTTCAACAGTTTATTTTTCACAAACTGGTAAGGGTACTCTGCACCTCCAATGCTCAGGGTATCACGCTTCGCACTGATGGTTTCTACCAGAAGTTCCACAATCTCGTCTATGTATTCCTTTTCGCCAAGCCTTGCAGACTGGATCAGGGTGTCATACTCAATGTTCTCTTTCACAATGGCTGTGTATGCGTGTATGACATCCATCTCATCCATCCTCCCAGACCGCTTTGCGGGCTGTCTTTCTGATGGATTGATAAGATTGGTATTACTCCTATCAGTATCACTTAAATCAGTATTATTATAATAAGTATAATTAGGGTCGATTTTTCCGACCTCTGGACTTCGGCTTTCCCGACCACGATAAGTCGGTTTTTCCGACCTCGATAAGTCGGTTTTATCGACCTCGTCAGGTCGGTTTTTCCGACCACGGCAGGTCGGTTTTTCCGACCTCGATAAGTCGGCATTTCCGACCTCGTCAGAAGACAGACCTTCTCCCTCTGTTTCAAACGCTTCCGGTTCCGGCACAGGCTCCGGCTTTTCTTTCATCAAAAAGCTTTTCACATAAATAACATCCGGCTTTCCAAATCCCTGCTTCACCCGTTCAATCAGACCGATTCCCTTTTTTGTATCCAGCTCTGCAAGGGTTTTCATGCCTTTATCCCTGCCACAGTTCATATACATCATAACCTGTTCCAGTGAAAAAATGATATAGACCCTGTTTTCTTCATCAATCCACCTGTTTTTCATAGACAATGCCATCCGGTCCAGCATCAGACCGTAAAGCACCTTTGCATCACTGGACAGGTTACGAAAATAATCATCCGTAAACAGCACTTTAGGGATACGGTAAAAAGCAAACTGCTCCGATTCATAGCCGTGAAAATAATCAAATGTAACATCATATTTTGCCATTTTGCTTTTCCTCCTTCCCGTTTAATGGCTGTTCTTCCAGTTATCCAGCAATTCAAAAATAACCTGCTCAATCTGCTGTCTGCTGTATTCTTTTGGAAAATAACGGCTGATCTTATTTCCCGGAAGCGTCACCTTGCCTGTATCTTTCTTTTCCTCAGACAAAATCAACTGCACTGCCAGTTCCGTCAGCTTTCCAGCCTCACTGTGTTTTTTTAAGGCATCTGCCATCGCACCGCTGACGGAAACATTATTTTCCTTAATACAGGCTTGTACCCATGCCTGTTCTTCTTTTGACAGGTACGAAAGGCTGACTGCCGGAATAAATTTTATCCTTCCATTGTCTACCATATCCAAAAGCTCCGGTAAAAGTTCTGTCAGCCGGATATATCTCTGCACCTTTCTTCCGCTGTCTCCGGCTTCCTTTCCAACCAGATCAGCAGTATCTCCGGTACCTTTTGCTCCCTGATGTTTCATTGCTTCCAATTTCATCTTATAAGCAAATGCCTTTTCACTGGGCAGAATATTCTCCCTCTGGATATTGGAATCTACCATAATGATGACCGCTTCATCATCTGAATAATTACGGATAAGAACAGGCATTGTATCTTTTCCCGCCAGTTCACAGCCACGTTTCCTCCGATGCCCTGCCACCAGTTCATATCCGCCTTCTGCTCTCGGCCTGACAAGCCCCGGATTTAACACGCCATAATTGCGGATACTCTCTGCCGTTTCTTCCATCTTTTCATCATCCAGAACTTTAAAGGGATGGCCTTTAAACGGATGCAGGTCTGATATAGGAATCTCCACGATCCTGTCTGTGCCGGGATTGACGGAATCATCAATCCCAAGCAGTTCATTGTAGGAAGTAAGCTGAATCTCTTTCTGAGGTTTACGCATGGTTCAGCACCTCCTCTGCCAGCTCCGCATAGCTTTTTGCCCCTTTACTCCTGCTGTCATAGGCAAAGATGCTCACCCCCTCAGAAGCAGTCTCTGCGATTGCCTCTGATCTGGGAATGGACTTCTCAAAAATACGCATTTCTTTACCATAAGCCATTTTCACTGCCTGCTTATTCCGTTTGGAATTATTATAGCGGCTGCTGTCCATCGTAAACAGAATACCCTCAATCTCCAATCCCGGATTAAAACGCTGTTTAATTCCTTTCACTACGCTCAGAAGCTCAGTCAAACCGTCTGCTGCATAATACTGAGGCTGTACCGGAATCAAAACACTGTCAGCCGCACTTAACGCATTGATCGTCAGCATTCCCAGAGAGGGCATGCAGTCAATGATAATATAATCATAGTTATCTTCCAGAAGTTCCAGATATTCTTTCAAAACTTTTTCCCTGTTTTCCACCGTAATCAGTGACAGATCCGTACCTGTCAGCATCTTATTCGATGGAATGACATCAATGCCCTCTTTATGCCTTAAAACAGCTTCCATCGGGTCAAACTCCATACCCATGATGATATTTTCCATCATATTCTTCAAGGATACCCGGATCTTTTTTGGGAATCCTAATCCCAAAGTTAAATGCCCCTGCGGATCTGCGTCCACAAGCGCCACTCTTTTTCCTAATCGAACCAGAGCTACTCCTAAATTGATACTGGTTGTTGTTTTTGAAACGCCGCCTTTCTGGTTTGCGACTGCAATCACTCTACACATAACTTTCTCCTCCGCTTACTGTTCCGGCCTGACAGCCTTTTCAACTTCTGCATACACACGAAAATATTTCTTTGTTCCTTTATTTGCGTACTTTTCTGACATTTCCAGTACGTTGATTCTTTTATCCCTCTGCAGGATTTTCTGGAACCACTTTATATCATTGGTGGTTCCCTGCAATCTGATTTTTAACATAAGAAATCCTCCCAGTCCTGGTAAAAGCAATATTCCGGATACCGGATTTTAATTGCCTCCCAAAAATATCTGGCATAACCACAGCAAAATAAGTCACTGACGGTATATTCACGGCATTCGTCAAGCTCCTGCTCCGGATTCCCCTCATAATCTGAAACACTTGGGGTTCCGTCACAGTAAAGATTAAACGCCATACGGACAATACGAACACTGCCGCTGGTCTGCCATCCCTCGTGCAAACACTCTGTTTTGACACATCCTGATTTAAAATCATAAATTCTGTTAATATGTTCTCTTGTATCTCTGTCTATCCCCAAGCAATACACCAATGCTTTATGATAGACATCTTCGTATCTGCACTTCGGCAGATATTCCTGATAAAAATTTTCGTGTTCTTTGTTTTTGAAAGTTATTGTGCGAGTTGTTTTTTCTTTTGCTCCTAACGCTGTACCTGTCATCATTTGACCTCCTTTAAATAAAAAAAGACTCTATTAATTGCTTTTAACAACTAATAAAGTCCTAGGTTCTGTTATTTTCTAAATTCGTGCTAGAGATTCTTGAAATATTGATCTTAGTAAAACCTTAGTAAAATCATTTTTCAAGTTCAAAATATACCGTAAATTCAAGGTTTTCAGCGTCTTGTTAAGATAGTGCCGTGGCATACGAATAGTACTTTTATCATAACTTTCATAACTCCTTATATCTTCTTAAAAGTCCCATAATCTCTTTATTTACAAGACTTTACGCTATTCTGCTTTTTACGTTATTTTTTTATAACGTCTTATAAATTCTCATATTTTCTTAGTCGATTGGTACTGAAATTGGTACTAATTCAGGAAATCAGTACCAATCATCTGTAAGCTATTTTCCTTCTTTCCTTTTTCTTCTCTTTTACTTCAATTTCGGAAATTTCTTTTTTTGCATCTTCGAGCCCTAAATGCGTATAGACGTTCAAAGTAACCGATATATCACTATGTCCCATAAGATACTGCAGCGTTTTTGCGCTGATTCCGGATCTTGCCATATTGCTACAATATGTATGTCTGCAAACATGAGGTGTAATCTTCGGCAGTTGAAGTTTATAGATTTTATTATATTTCTGGCAAATATGCTGAAAATACTTTTCCCAGTGCATAGAAATCATTGGTTTTCCTTCTTTATCAAAATAAAGAAATCCACTATATCCGTCAACCATTGTTTCAACTTTTACACCCTGACGATTATCAATAATTTTTCTAAAGCAATCTTCAACATCTTTCTTCATTGGCAAGATTCTAACACCTGCTTCTGTCTTAGGTTTTACAACAACATACTTACCGCTTCTTTCTCTCTGCAATTGATGATCCACTGTTAACTCATGTTTTTCAAAGTCTATATCATGAATTGTCAAGCCACAAAATTCTGAAATTCGAAGTCCGGTTTTAAATAAAATATATATTCCTTCATAATATTTACAGAAATGCTTATCATTTTTTACAAATTCCAGAAAACGACGTTCATCGCCTGGAGAAATCGCTTCTCTTTTTACCGAATCATTGATTAAAGCATCACCAAGTTGAAAAGCAAAAGGATTAGATGAAATTAATCCATCACGAAAAGCCAATTCAAAAGCTGGGCGTAATACTCCACGGATATTTTGGATAGAACTATATCCTTTTCCTTTGCTCTGCAAATAAACCAAGAACGAAAGCGCATCGGAATATTTGATCTTCTGTATAGGCTTTTGTCCAAACTCTTCTTTTTCCAAAATCTTTTGAACTGTTCTGTAATTTGCGACTGTATTATGTGTGGCTTTTGGAATTTTAATATTCAAATATTTTTCCACAAGCTCACACACTGTAGATCCATCATCACAAATTCCATTATGCAACTGTCGCTGTATTTCCGCTTCTTGCTCTCGTAACGGCTTTTTAAACCTTTTACCCGCTGGGAGTGGATCTGCTTTCGTTAGCCTCCAACTCATTATTTTTTTCCTTTTCCCAAAAGAATCTGTATATCGGTAAATATAACTACCGTCCTCAAGTTGCGATTCTCCAACCATTAACACTCTGCCTTTATTATCGCGGCGTTTTATATCACTCACTTTTTCCTCCTTAATGTGAACCCGCCGTGACACAACTATATTATTAAGTATGCCACGGCACGAATTATGCGTCAAGCCATATCTAAACAGCTTCTAACGAATCAATAAATTGTTCAAACAGTATTCTTTTTATCTGTACTCTGTTTCCATTTCGTAATATCCAATTTGCATAAGGCGTTTGAGCAATCATTTGCCTAATTTTGTTTTCTCCGATCCTGAAGTACTGTGCCGCTTCCTCCACTGAAAAAGTGTACTGCTTCCACCACGGTAACTTTAACTCTTCTCTTTTTTCTCCCATAGGTTCAACTTTCCTCTCTTTAAATAATGGTAAAAAAAAGACACCAAAAGTAAACTATGGAACATTCTATTTTGTTCCATACCTTAGCTTTGATGTCTTAATGCTGTGAGCGCTCTTCCGTACATAGTATTTCAAAGCGCATTTACATCATGTTTTATATTTTTTTGTATCTTATCATATTTTTTTAATTTTGTCAATATCTCTGGCAAGTATTTTTAATATTTTTGTAACATTTAAAGGGACTGCACTCGACAGCCCCCATCTTCAAAAAAGCTCTTTTATCAAATTAAGGCAATCCTGAAACCCGGCTCGATATGCCCGGGCTTCGGTTATAGAGGTAACCTGAAAAATCGTATCTTCATTTGGTTCTTGTATAGCTTGCTCCATAGCCTTTTTTGACTCCATGTCTACATCCGGTATCGCACACCAACGATCGAACATAGAATTTATAACACGTTCTCTTATATTTTCTACCATATAATCACCCTCTTCCAATTGCTTTAAGTTCTTCCATAAGCTCCATAGCGCACTTAAAGCCCACCGAAAACGCCTGTTTCTCTGCACTCTCCACCGCTTCAAGCACTTCTTTTGATATGGATTCCGGCAGCAGTCGCACCATATTTACTCTTTCTTCTGGTGTGCGCTCACTCTGCCATAATGAATATAACACTTGCAATACACTCATATCTCAATACCCTCTCATAATATAATGTAAAATCATAAGCATAGGCGGTACAACCAGCAAAAGGAAAAGGGCTGTACCATACATAAGACTGTGCAATTTTCGCCCTACATACATCTTAACTTGCTCTTCAAAAACGCTCTGCCACTCGTCATAAGTCATAAGCTTTTCTTTTCTTCTCTGATTGTTCATGCCTTATCCCCCACTTTCTTACAGCTCTTCATAAAGGTTTCATATCCTTCGCGCCATTCTTCCACTTGCTGATAAGCTTCTTCTATGCTCTGTGGCGGCACTTTACAGCTTTCCGCCCACTCCTCGTAGTAACTTGCTTTCTCTTCTGCTGCTGCCGCAAGCTCTTTACCATAAACCTCTCCATCTTGAAGCTCCCACCCTTGGTAAGTCTTGATATCGTCCAGAAGTTCAAAATATTCGTCCATATGGCCGGACTTCAGCAGAAAGCGTAAGAAGCTATCGTCTTGTCCCAAACCGTAAGAGCAGCGGTCATAGTAGGCTATGGCGCGATCACATTCGTCTGAGCCGTGGCGTGCGCCACACACTAAGTCACTGATAAAGCCCCCTAAAAGCTCACTTAGGGTTGTGTCATCTGCTGCCACCTTAAAAAGAATGTCTTTTAAATCCTCTTCCGGAAGTTCCAGTGTTAAGTTTACTTTACAATTTTCCATGTTTTGTCCCCCTCATACATATCGTGCTGAACACGCTGTGAAAAATAGATGTCACAGGTCGCTACAGCGTTAAAAAGTGTACTGATAAGATAACTTCTCATAGAGCTGATTTCTCCGGTAAAGTCCGAAAAGACTAGCTTTATATACTCTATGTGCTTATATCGAAGCTTCCTGAATCGCTCTTTTACAACTTTTGCTTGCTGATCGGCTTGGTTTACGCGGATCGTAGCTTGATCCGGCATGTTTAGCACTTCCACTATAAGCAGTACAAGGTTTTCGATAAAATCATCATGTAGGCTTTCATCGTACTCAATCTGATTCAGCACATCAGATTCTGATATGATTTGATTTGATAAAGTATTATTCTGTAGAGTATTATTCTGTAAAGTTTTATATATTGTATCATTTTGAGTGTCATCCACTTTATGCACTACACAATCTGAGCTGTCACAAACTGATACAACGGAAGTGCCTGTCTTTTCCGGTGTCACATTTTGATGCACCGGGACATCCAGTAATTCATACTCATAGTAAAAGTGATTCTTTTCATCCTTCATACGGTACTGAACAAGATAACCTGATTGTTTTAGTTGATTCCATGCACTGTCAAAACTTCTTCTGCCTTCAGGACACTTGGACATCAAGAAACCTTTATATAAAGTAAAGTCATCCATAGTGATATAGCTTTGAATCAAACTATATAATCCCTTAGTCTTTAAAGAAATTCTTTCATTTCTCAGGATTTCGTTTGATACCATTGAAAAGTTTACACGTTTCTTTCTGAATTTTCCGCCAGTGTATGTCTGTTTGGTACTCATGCGCACCCCTCTTTTCTCTATGTTCTCGTAGATAACTACGTTATCTTGTAATTATATTATCACATCTTATAATAATGTCAATACCTTTTCTCTATGTTCTCGTAATTTTATATGATTTCTAGTAATATTATATGATAATTTGACACAGGCAAAAATACATTGTATAATGAATAAACTAGAGTAATGGGAGGGAAACGATGTTTGCATACTATAAACTTTTTGACTATTTGAGAAAACACAATCTCAAGCAAAAAGATCTGATTGATAAAAAAGTTGTTAGCAACGGCACTATGCAGAGATTAAAGAACAACGAATATGTAAATACTTCTATTCTTGACTCCATATGCAACTACTTAAAGTGCGACATCACTGATATCATGGAACATATTCAACCAAATGAAGATGAACAATAAAAATCCTAGGTAACTGGGATTTTTTCATGTTCGGATTTGTATGTGAAGTGTGTGAGTGAGATAGACCTCGATAGCGATCACAGACAGCCCCGCCATCCGCGGACATGTAAACCATCCCCCGGCAGCAGTCGCACAAAAGCCCTCGAAACATCCACAATCTCACCAACAAGCAACAAATAATAAATGATGGTGATACTATGCACAAATGTATCACCCCAGCACCATATCCCCCGGATATTTGGCAAATGTCATAATCCCAAACAGCCCAAAAGCAAGGAAATAAAATATAAAAAGAGTGGCAACATTTAGTCGCCACTTCTTTTCATTTCTTTTTTTCTATGCTATTCTCTTTTTCGCTCTTATCAGTGTACTTTTACTTATGCCTGTAGCTTCGACAACCTGTAAGTAAGTGTGAGTTTTGAGCATTTCAAGAGCTTCAGCAAGAATTTTTTCGTCTGTCTTTGGTCTGCCTTCCTTATATCCTTCTCTTTTTTTAGCTATCTCTTTTCCTGTCTGTGTCCTTTCAACGATCTGGCTACGTTCAAGCTGTGCAACCGCTAAAAGAGTCGTAAGAAAGAACTGCCCCATCGGTGTATCTTCAAGTAATCCAACATTTAAGACATGCACGCTTGCTTTTTTCTCAAAAATTTGCTGCACAATTTGAATGCCTTCAACCGTATTTCTAGCAAGCCTGTCGAGCTTTGCAACAACCAACATGTCATTCGCTCTCAGATTGTCAATGATCTCCGTAAATACAGGTCTGCTTGTTGTCGTACCTGTGTACGCCTCACGGTATATCCGTGCATCAGCATATCTTTCAAGAATAGCTTTTTCCTGTGCTTCCAGTGAGTTACCATCTTTAGCTTGTTGTTTTGTCGAAACTCTACAATAACCAATAACCATCACTCCACCTCATATCCTTTTGATTTGCTTGTGTTAGGAACAATCACTATCTTATAGTCCATCTGTTTTAACATCTCATTCAGCTTGTCGATGCTTATGTTATCTTGCGTGAGCCTACCGTTTAACGTCTGCTTGCTGATTCCTAGTCTTTTAGCCAGGTCAATTGGTTTGCATTTTTTTTCATCCATGATATTTCTTATGATTTCTGAAACCTTCATACTGCTTCCCCTTTCGTAAAGTTATTTCTTTACTTATAGTATAGTACAGATATTTCTTTACGTCAAGTGGAAAAGTAAATATTTTTCTTTACTCATAGAGTGATTTTTTTACGGTATCTTTACTTTTAAGTTTTGATACTTTTTCATAGTATACATATTTAGGAACAGTCAACTGTGCGCTCTCATTAATAACAGATAAAAGCGTAAAAAAATAGGAATGTGCTATTACACACATTCCTTTTTATAATCTCATCTCGGTAAACCTTTTTTATTTCCTTAGTTTTCAGTCAATTTCTAAAAATTCATGCAATTTTCACTTAGTTCGGTTCGAAGTAAGATTGAAGCAGACAGACTGACACTTGCGGTCTTTTCACGCTTTCCCCTTAGTGTGTCATCAAGCGGCGGCAATATCCTTCCAAGATATCACGTTTCCAACCGAGATAGTCAGTCCACTCAAAGTCATTCATATAGTATAAGCACATTCTTGCTTCACTGGCAGTCTTAATAGCTTCTTCCATAGCTTCTGTATACTTCGATTTACTTGACAGCTTAAGCAGCTCTACGATAGATTCTTTACTGACATGGTGGGTATGATCCTCACAGCGGAAAAGGTACTTGTACATGTCAGGATCGCATATCTGTAACCCGGCATGATCTCCCAGTCCATCCAGTCCAACAAAGAAAATGTTCTGCTTCAGAAGCTCTTCCTCGGTCTGATCCAAAGTCAGAAGGCTGTAACCTGTGGCAAAAGCGGGGATAGTGATGTCACGGCGGGCGACATCTGAGTAAAAGCTGATGTCCCAGCCATAACAATTGTTAATGCGTACTCTATCGTGTCTGCTAAATTCTTTTACATTTTCCATAATTTTTTCTCCTATCTTATAACAAAAATATCATCAAAATTTTCCAGTTCTTCTTCATCTTCCATAAGCCCGGCGGCAATCACAAGATCGTACTCATGCTTGCTCAGGGGTTTGTCCTTTTCCTCTTTGGACGCTCCTACGACGCTAAATCCCCAAGCATCTGTACCACTTATAGCATCCGGCACACCAAAGATGTTATCAAAGTCTGATGTACAGCTTTCAACTTTTCCCTTCTCAAAGACATCATCAAACTCGCCGCGCACCATATCAAAAGAAAGCATAAGTGCCGCATCATCAGCGGGTGCGATAGATATAAGGCTATGCCCTATATAATCATAAACCATAGGCACACGCCCTTGTTCTTTCCAGCCACCATCATAAATTATTTCGCCATCATTGTCTTTTGTGCCGGAAAACTCCACGCTTCCATATACAGGACTTCCGCTTTCAAGCTGCTTTTCAAGCCATCTCACAAAGTTGGGATAACGGCTCTCGTTTATGTAACCTGTGGCACATAAACATCTATGTACTTCACCATCTATTTCAATATCTTCAATACTCCAATCTTCAAATGAACCCACTTGCACAGAATCCTCAAAAACTGGCATGTTTCTGAGCTGTCCGGTCAGTCCGTGTCCATAAGGCACTTCTTTATCGTCATCAAGGAACTCAGCACATAATGGCATACCTTTTATACTATCCGCATTATCGCGGGTGTACTGCTCCAAGTAAGTTATACCATTTCTGTTCCAGTGCTGCCGATCTGGGTATACCTCATGTAAGACTAACTTTATCTTACGCCGTCCCGGTATATCCCCCGCCAGCAAGGAAAAGTTACAACTTTCACTTATCATCTTTTACAATCTCCTTCCTTAAAACTTCTTTCCTCCACGCTTCACATGGCGTAAAGCGGATTGTATTATGCGCGGGAATCTGAATGCTTTTCTTTTCAGTAAAATCATACCCCCTATGAGCCTTGAACGGCTTTATCTCGAAGCGTCCGAAGTACTTGACTGAAACCTTTCCGTCTTGCTCCAGTCCCTCTGATATCAGCGTAACGACTGTATCAATCGCATCTGCTGCCACCTCATAAGAGCAGCACTGTATTTCACTATATCGCCGTATCATCTCGCCTCTTGTCATATCTCAACACCTCTCAAACTCGCGTTTAGTTTCTGACTTGGCACAAGCTTTACCACAGTTTTATCCTGGCTTTCACATCTTCCGCCAGTGATGGCGTTATGTTCCAAGACTCGTCCTTTACGTGTATATGTGCCGACAGTCCCCAAGCCTTGCAGCTTCACGCATAAACCCTCTCTCAGACACGCCAGAAGCTCGTCTATAACCATCTTTACAGCAACATCAGCATCTTTTATCTGAAGCCCGTTCGTCTTTGCTATACGGCGGATAAAGGCGTTTTGTGTCAATGTTCTATCGCGATTTTCCGCGAATTTTTTCGTATATACTATATTGCTTTTTCCATATTCGTTTATATCCATTATCGTTTCATTCTCCTATTGTTTTTAAATCCTTCCCCACCAACAAAGAAAAAGAAAATGGGATTTTCCCAGATTGTGTAAGCCCACACTTATAGCTTTTCCTCTTTTCCTTTGGTCGGCAGAGTGCCAACCGATACACCTGTAAAAGATATGATCTTCCCGGCACGATACCAAAATACATATAAGAACATATATATTAAAAATTTTCTTTATATTGTTTTTACTATTTCTTTTATTTATGCCACGCATCTTTTGATGAGTGGCAGACAACACGCTCTGTGTTGTCTTTTATGTCCTTATCAAAAGATAAGTCCATATATTTGTTCCAAAATCATACACTTTTCTTAACTATTCAGAAATTTGCATTTTTTTGGAACACCTATATCTTTCCAATTATCCAATATGTCTTTTTGAAGTACTCAGATTTTCTTGAAAGTTCTCTCCTAGATTCAATAACATACTGATATTGACAGTCTTGAAGTTTTCCATTCAAAGTATTGATCCCCATCGTGCGATCATGCAACCCCAGAATATCCTTAAATCGGCTCTTCAATTCCTTTTGCTGTTCTTTGAACAACTTTTTTCCTTCAATCTCTTTAAGATAGTCCAGGAAAATATCATGGCTTTGTGTATATATCTTTAGCTCTGCTCTTTTCCCTGATAGCTCCGATCCAAGGCGGTCAAACAATACCTTTTCATAACTGGAATCTTTCATCTCTAGTGTAGTCGAATAATCCAACCGATACTTCCGTAATGCCATTTCGTTAATTTTTAATTCCTCATTCCTGAAATCGCAATAAAATATCTTATTTTCACGGGCGATACGTCGCGCGTCTAAATTTAGAGTACACATAGTTTTTATGAATTGTTCTTTGTTATCTAAGTATTGTTCTACTGCTTCAAGTTGCTTTCCGTCCATTCGATTGAAGTTATTTATCGCTCTACCATCATAGATTCTGAAGTAAAAGCGGCATGTATCAAGGCTATCTATGGGACGTTTTCGCCCTATGGCTTGAAGCATACAGTCAATGTCAAAAATTTCCGAAATTATATGCTTTACTGCATCATCTTTTATGTCAATGCCATTATCCAAAATTTTAGTAGTAAACAAAATTCTTTTAGAGAATTTGCATTCTTTGACTGCTGCCCGGTTTACAAAATCACATTTTTGTCCTTTGGCACATAAATAGTCTGCATCAGTTCCGTAAATTTCGTACATTTCTTCAAGCCTCTTTATTGAATTGACGAATACCAATATTTTTTCTTCATCGTCTGCACTCAATATGTAGTCAATTAAATCTTGCAATTGATCCTTTTTGTATGTAAATACTCGTTCAACATATGAATAACTTTTTTCAATTTTAAAAATATGATCCGGCTCAACCTTTCCGTTAGCTTCCAATTCGCTAAAAAAGCTATCTGCTGTAGCAGACATGAGAATCACAACACTTTGCGTTTGACTCATTACATATTGATATGCTATATCCGTGTAACTATTGAATTTCGCGTCTGTCCAGAAATAATGACATTCATCTGAAACAATCAGATCATATTTCGGTAAATTTTTCTTAATTCTTAATTTTGCCTGTAATCTTTGATACGTCCATACAGTAACCAAGGGATAGCGGTTTATTTGCGGCTTAACCTGAGATTCTAACTTTTCCCGATTACATAAATACAAAATCCGCTTATTCTGACTTACATAGTATGGTATCAGCACATTTATGACAAAATGCGATTTTCCGCAGCCAGTTCCCCCATTTAAAATTACAAGGCAGTCTTTCCATGTAGTATATAATTCGCCGATTATATCGGACATATAAATATTTGAACCCAACATATGAACTATCTCCTTTATCTTTCCTGATTATTGGTATAATCTGTAATAGCTTCCATCAGCTCCGGCGATTCAAAGAAGAAAAATAAATTCTTTTCTGGATTTTTATAATCTTTCCTTGATTCTGCCAGGACAAAGCCACGCATCAAGAGATAGCCTGCCAGTCTTTGTGAAAAAATCGCTTTACATTTAATTTTCTTTTCATTCATATTTATTTCTCCTAAAATTTGCACATTTTTGTAACAAAAAAAGCACTCAAAACAGAGTGCATAATTTCTATACACTTCTATTCTAAATGCTTTTTGCTGTAAGTGACCTCTACAAGTCACATGAAATCATTATTCAATTTTCTTTGGCTGTATTATATCACATTTTATTTATTTGTCAAGTATCGGCACTTGACACAACTTTAAGTTTTTCCTCTGGCTGCCAATCGTACTTGACATCAAGCTTCGCCAGTATAGTCTTGATAGCGGAAATTTCAAAGATACGTGTAGACCTGTCGCACTTGTCAGCCAAGATAGTGCTGATCCACTCTATCTCCTTCTCTGTCAAGTTAACAATCATCTGCTGCCTCTTGCTGCATGACAAGATAGTTTACTATCGTATCTATATTTATCAGGAAGTCGCCTTTTAAGAACTGCTTGACTTTTCTGGCGTTCTCTGCGGTCAGACATCGCTGCCCTTTCGCCCACTCCGCCAGTGAAGTACGCGGAATTTTCGTGCAACGCGCCGCATAGCTTACGGTTAGACCGTTGAGATCAAGATACTCGTTGAACACATCAACAAGCTGTAATGTTATATTTTCGTTATCCATTTATTTTTAAACTCCTTCCGTGGTGATTTTTTCACCTAAAAAAATTTTTTAAAAAAAGAGACACAGTTAACGGTTCTGTGTCTCTCTCTGTGTTGGGTTTAGACTCTTCTCTGCCACAAGGCAGATATCAACGCACATAAGATATATGCGCTCATATTTACCCTTGACTGCTCCAGCTTCCGGCATATGCCTAGTCACTGCTACGCACCGGAAGCTCTCTCTCTATTCAGTTTTTTATATATAAATAAAGGTACATAGATTGTCATTGTTAAGCCTTTGGCTCATCGCAAGGCATAGTCATGTATGCCCTCCGATCAGCTTAAGGAGGGAGCGGCAGCAGAAGCAGTTACCGCCGCTTATATATCGAATTTTGGGTACATCTCTTTTTTTCATAAACTATCGGAAAGCCTTAAAACTGCCTGTAACCGCGTCCATTATCGCATCACAGGGCTTTCGCAACATTTAATTGAACTGTACATATATACGTCTGTCTATTCCATAAAATATCGACAAGACTTAAAATCATCTGTAACCACGTTGGCTGTCGTATTACAGAAATTCAAGCTAAATTTTTGAACTGTCACATATTTTTATCTCTCTTTCCATAAACTACCAACGGGGCTTTAAAAGCCTTGTAACCACGTTGGTTATCGTATTACGGAAATTTAAGAATTTAAAAAGCGTTTGTCTATTCTCTTTTCCATAAATTATACATTTTAATAAAAGCCCCTGTAAAACGACAGCTATCGCGGTTGCAGAATTTTCAGATAGTTAAAAAACACTTGCGGAATGCTTTTATCCCTCTTCCCATAAATTGTCGATTTTAGAAAAAAGCTCTGAAATGCCATGTTTATCGTACTTTGAAAATTTTCAGATAATTTAATTGACTTGTCCACAAACCTTTGTGTCTCTCTTTCATAAATTGTCAGCAAGCTATAAAATCGCCTGTAACAGCCTTGGTTATCGTATTGCAGAGGTTTTTTATCAACAAAAAACAAAAATTATTATTTATTGAATCTTTCTTTTCCATAAATTATCACTCAAACGCAAAATTCTCTGTAACCACGCTGGTTATCGTATCACAGACGAAAAAGATAACCAAATTGAAAGCGTCTTAATTCTCTTTGTATGACTTCATTTAACTTTTATAGAACAAATAAAATTTGTGTTTTATTACACAAAAAATAGCCCCTATTGGGAGCTATCAAGTCGTGTCATGCGGATATTCTAAAATTGACTGGTACTAATTTGGTACTAAATAGCCTTTCCCATTCTCTGAAAATGGCTTAAATACGGTATTTTAGCTTATATATACATATGTTGCCGTGGCAGACAAATAACACTCTTATCATTGCTTAAAACTCCTTGAAATGCTGTATTTACGCTGTTTACAGGTATTTTCCGATAATCGTGAACCTCACATGGCTAAAGTCACGTGCTTCCAGACGCTTTAGGCGTCAGACTGAATATCGGCGGATACGCCTGTAACTTAAGTCTGCACAGTTATGTGCTTTTTCCATGCCGGATACGGCAGGTTCCCACATTACAGGTAATCCGCTGTATATCTGCCTGTGTTTATGCTACTTTTAAAATCTCCATTTGCAGATGAAGTTCTCTTAAGTCAGCATAAACACATGAGGTTCTACGCTTTACAGGAGGGACTTTTGCCTCCAGTAAAGACCTTTCCGTTGCCGGAAGGGGTTTTAAAAG